>JAFGVO010000088.1 GCA_016937935.1 Deltaproteobacteria bacterium
ATTGACAGGGCTGTGCCGGTTAATTGTGCCAGTTAAGAAAAAGCTCAGATGGCCTCCGTCCGATAACTGTCCGGTAACTGTGTCCGGGAACGATCGGACTCTATCCGGAAATGAGTACGGAAAGAGTATGAAAACTATTTTCTATGATTATATTCCGAAAAAGTTTTTTACATCTGTCATTGTTGGACTGCTTGTTCCTGTTGTTCCGCTTATATTTCCATCTTTGTTAAGGATATAATAAATCATTCCAGCATCAGAAGCATCACCCGCAGCTGCTGAATCACCACAAGTTAAATCATACAATGTATTTCCATAGGAATTTATAGTTTTAAGCCATGTCCATGTACTGCAGTCAGATTTAAAAGCAGGAGGATTCTGATCATTTATATGATGAGCAAGAACATTAAAATCATTTTTAATATCATCCCATGTATGATTGAGTTCCGAAGTATCTTCGTGATTGTCATTCCATGAGCTGAGACTGACTACTGTCACATATTGTCGTTTAGATGAATCTGCACCATTTAAACCTCTCCAGCAAACCTCCATTGGCCCTGCACAAACCAAAAATAGAGGACTGGACTCGCTGGATTCATTTATAACAGCGACAAGATCATTAACTGCCGCATTTACATTATCCTGACAATTAAAAAAAACTGAAGAATCATAACCGAATGTATCAACAGCAGTTGTCACATGATAAATATTTTTAGCCTCCATTGTACTGCTGTTATCACCAAGATGATTATTATAATCAAAATGTACAAGCCTGTTCATCTCTCCAGCTCTGTAAATAAGAGCAAGCCCCATTGGTGACGCATGCCAGTCATCAGGATCGTGCTGATTACCATCGCTGGAATATGCAATTCTCCACCCTGAAGGTGCTGATGCAGAATTCACAATTACAACTATACTCTTCTCTGTTGTGTTGCCCAAAGTATCAGCAGCAACAGCTTTAAGAGTATAAGTACCGTTATTTAAATTTGCAAGCCTGCTGTCTTTGCTGCTGCTCCACTCATAAGGTGTCACATTCTCCTGTCTTATAAATACTCCGTTTATATAAAGCTTTACATTTGAAATTCCATCACTGTCTGAAGCATTTACCTTTACATAACTGATGTTTGTATCAACTTCGTCATTGTTTAAAGGTGTTGCAAATGAAACTTCCGGATCATCAACATCACTGTCAATCTCATCACCGGCAATTACAAAAATACTCGCATCTTTTACATTTCCAAGTTTATCAGCAGCAACAGCTTTAAGAGTATAAGTACCGCTATTTAAATTTGCCAGTTTGCTGTCTTTGCTGCTGCTCCACTCATATGGGGCCACATTCTCCTGTCTTATAAATACTCCGTTTATATAAAGCTTTACATTTGAAATTCCGTCACTGTCTGCAGCATTTACTTTTACATAACTAATATCAGTTTCAACCCGCTCATTGTTTAGGGGTGTTGCAAATAAGACATTCATATCGTCGACAGGATCTGCACCAGTATCAGTATCATTGTCATCATCTAACATCTCGCTGCACTCCATATCACCGCATAAACAAAGACCTCCTCCTCCGTTCCAGCAGTCTGTTGCAATGCTTCCATAAATAGTTTTGCATTGAGCAGTCGTAGTACATTCACCCAATAATGAATCAGGTAAATTATCCATCGGCTCAATATCATTGGCACAAGCTGTTGTTAAACCTAATAGGCTCATTAAAAAAATCTGCATTTTAAAAAAGCTGTTTATATGAATAAAAATCTGTTTGCAAAAAAACATTGTTTTCTCCCTTGTGTAGATAAACTTTTTATAAAAGTTCAGTTTAATCTTTCTTCAAATTTCAGTCTGCAGAATGAAACATTTGCCTAAAGAGGTCTTCTGGAAGGGCAAAAAAGTTTCATGCCTAAAAATTTTTTTTATTGTTGCAATCAGATGGTTGTAATATGATTATTAAATGGTTTTCAGTAATATCAAATCTGCTCTTTTCTTAATTTCACTTTTTTCACTTCAGTACACCTCAGGATGCGGCGACGGAAATATTAATTTTTCATCCAGTAATATTGACAGTAATTTAATATTTGAAAATTCATCAACTGATAAAGACTCTTCAACTGACATAAAAAATGTTAATCCAGGCATCGACACTATAAATGTAAAAGATTCAAACAATGAAACTGAAACTGAAACTTTAAGCACTGACAATTTTGATACCGAAACTACTTCAGACACAGAAAATGTTATTATAAAAGGGGATGCAGAAAATTTTGACATTCTTGATAACAACGGACTGCCCCTGAGCTGGGCACCTGTTTATGACACTGATACAATATCATCTACCGCTGACGGGGGTATTTATATAACCACTGTTGAGGATACAGCTATAACAGACACTGATTCATCAACCCCTACAAATATAAGCAATCCTGCAAACTCCTGCCAGATTGGCTACTACATTGATATTCCCGCACCTGGAAGGTACTATGTATGGGTGAGAGGATATTCCGGACTTAGCACAGATAACTCCATTCATACAGGATTTGATAATACATGGCCAGCCTCCGGGAAAAACATTCAGTTTCCACAAATGGAGAAAATATGGGTGTGGAGCTCAAATCAGCGTGACAGCGGAGGAACTGTTTATGGAATACCCTATACAATCTATCTGGATATTGATACCCCCGGAAAACACTCACTTATGTTTGCAATGCGTGAAGACGGTTTTAAATTTGACAGCTGGATAATATCTTCGAGCGATCAGTATAATCCAAATGATTAATTTAATTTGATAAAAAACATTGATACTTATTTCTGAGCTCATTGTACTTATATATTAAGAGGACCTTAAAAAAATAATATAAGGACAAAAACAGAGTGCTTGAAGCTAGAGAAAATTCCAAAATTACCCTTCTAAAAACACATAAGTATTCACCGTACGATTATGTAAACGGACTTATTACGGGTGATAGAGATATCTGTGCAGCTTTTTTTGACAGATACCACAAACAAATAAATGGTCTTGTGCACAAATTTTTAGGCCCTGATCAGGAACATGAAGATCTGGTTAATACTGTTTTTTTAAACATTTTGTCATATGCATCAAAAATTCGTGATCCCCAGGCTCTTCAGAGTCTAATCTCCACAATAACAATTAAAACAGTTCAAAAAGAGATTCGCAAACGCCAGTACAGAAGAAAAAGAGTTCTGTTTTCAGACATGCCATTGGAAAACTCTATACATAATGAATCACATGATAATCCAATAGATAACGACGCTTTCACAAAAAAAATCTTCAGAATTTTATACACTTTCCCACCCGACGAACATGTACACTTTGTGATGCACTATCTTGAAGGCTATACATTTGAAGAGATTTCTCAAATCACAGGGTGTTCTCTGTCAACAGCAAAAAGGAAAGGAAAAAGCTGCAAAAAGAGGTTTATGGAAAATCTGGACAAAGATGAAACTCTGCTGCACTTTTTAAAGGAACGATAATGAGTGACAATATGCTTAAAAAAATAAAAACAATTATTTATGACGAACTTGAAAAACATGAACCTGATGAAGAGAAAGTTTTTATCCAAAAAGAGGTTTTTCTTAATGCTGTTTTGTCAAAAAAGAGCAGAAAAAAAATAAACATGTATCTCCTTGCCGCAGCTGCAGTAATTATTTTTGGGTCTGTAACTTTTTTTACACTTAATAACTTATCAAACACAGCAAATAATAACCCGCAGGTCTTTTCAAATGCAATTGCCCACAAGGTGGTTGGAAATAGGGATCATATGGGCACAATAACATTTGAAAGCGGCTCAACGTTTACCCCTGGTATAGATTCTAAAATTGAATTGGTTAAAAGCAGTAATAAAGAGATAGTAGTACGCCTTGACAGAGGCGTGGTTGACTGTTCCATAAATGGTAACGGTTACACAAAATGGATTGTCCAGGCAGACAGGTACAGGGTTGTTGTAACCGGGACAAAATTTACTGTGATGTATGAACCTGATAGTGATTTTTTTAATGTAAATGTAAAACGAGGTTCAGTTCTCGTATTTGGAACAACTCTAAACACAAAGGGAATTCCTGTTTCGAAAGGAGAAATGCTTACAGCAACAGGAGAAACAATCACCATTAAAAACATAAACTCGAAAGAAAGTGATGATAATATTAGTTCTGTGCAAAATGGAAAGTCATTAAAAATACATAAAAAAAGAAAACAGACCATAAATAAAAACATAAATGAAAATTCACAAAATATGGAGTCTGACAAGGAATATGAATTACTCTTTAACAGGGCAAATGAAGCTAGATACAAACATGACTCTAAAAAATCAATTGAACTGTTTCTGGAGCTTAGAACAAAATTTCCAGGGAGAAGTTATTCAAAACAGGCACTGTTTTTAATGGGAAGAATCGAACTGGAGCAGAATAAAAACAATCTTCAGGCTAAAAAATGGTTTGAACAGTATTTAAATGAGTCTCAAAATGGAAGGCTTAAAGAGCAGGCTCTTGGCAGGCTTATTGAACTTTGTAAAAATATGAACAACAGCTGCAAAATAGAATACGCCAAACAATATCTTAACAATTATAAGAATGGAACATTTGCAAATCTCGCAGAATCTGTATTAAACTGATTCATATGAATTTTAACAATTTAAAGTCTCTTTTTGCACCTTTTAAAATTTTCACACTTATTTTATCTTTACTATATTCACAAAATCTTTTTGCCGGTGAGCTTAAAAAAAAGGTTGCCATAGTTTCACTCTCATCCTGCCAAAAAAATATTGTATGCAAAGATAGCAACAAAATGATTATCAAAGAGTTCAAATCTATGGACAATATTAACACTGTAGTTATTAACGGAGACAGTATTGATATTGATTCCAGATTTGAACTCGCATCTAAAATGAAAGAGATTTCAATTGACGGAGCAATAAGACTTAAAACTGATAATGACGGCTTGAGTGCTGATATAATTGCAAAAAACTCTTTGGAAAATTCAATTTTTTACACTCTTAAATTTCAGGATGATATTACAGATAAGGAGTTGATAACATTTTTTGTTTTACAGATTGTTGAAACTCTTCTGTCGTCGTTGATTGATATTGATAAAAAAAATATCAAAGAGACTGAAACAGTTAAAGAAAAAAATCAAAACCAGAGAGATAAAATTTTATATGCAGGAGCCATGGGAGGAATTTATATCTCCCCCAAACAGTCTGATGTGAGCCTTCTTACAAATCTGTATATTAAAATTAAACCATTAAAACAATTTATGTTTATTATTGAGGGTGCCTATTCACCCATAGATCTTGATACAGGAAACAATCTGGAAAAATTAAAACTAAAGCTGGTAATAGTTAGAGGGTTATTGATGTTGAACAGCCCAATATATAAGAGAATGATCTTTTCTGCAGGAGGAGCCGGAGGATTTATTACAGCAATCACAAATCAGCCATCAACAGGAATTTCTAAAAATGAATTTGTTGCATATGCAGGCACCGCCTTGAGATTTCAGCTTTATATTACCCGTTCTTTTATTTTTGTATCCCAGTTTATGTATGGATTATTAATACCTGAGATAAATGTCTCAATTGATGAAAAAATAGAAAAATCTTTTGGAAAACCCTTTCTTGAAGTTTCAGCAGGGTTTGAATTTGCTTTTATTTAAATTTATTAAATGTTTATATTAAATTAGATAAAGTTACTAATTTGTGAGACTATTCCAAAGTTAAGTCCAATAATTCAACTTATAATAATCAGGAAAATACTTAACTTAGGAGTAAATAAATGAAACTTGCAATTTTATCCTGTGAACCCAAATGCTACAGCACTAAAAGACTTGTTGAGGCATGCAAACAAAGGGGACACTTTGTTAAAGTTCTAAATACATCCAAATTTGCAATTGATATTGAAGAAGAGAATCCCGACCTCTTTTATCGCCAGAGACACCCTATTCATTTTGACGCAATAGTTCCTAGAATCGGCACGTCAATGACATATTTTGGAACTGCAGTGGTAAGACAGTTTCAGCAGATGGACGTATTTAGTGCAAATTCGGCTGACGGAATTCTAAATTCGAGAGATAAACTTAGAAGCTTCCAGATTTTAAGCAAACATAAAATCGGTATACCTCCAACAACTTTTGTTAAAAACAAAGAGGATGTACTTCCAGCCATTGAAAGGGTTGGAGGTGCACCTGTTGTTATAAAATTACTTGAAGGAACACAGGGAATAGGAGTACTTCTTGCACATACTATCGAGATGGCAACTTCAATTATTGAGCTTTTGCAAAGTCAGAAACAGAATGTTCTAATCCAGAAATTTGTAGCAGAGAGCAAGGGCAAGGATATTAGAGCAATAGTAATTGGAGACCAGGTTGTAGCGGCTATGAGACGTGTTGCCCAGGGACAGGAGTTTAGAAGCAATGTTCACAGGGGAGGCATGACTGAAAAAGTAGAGCTGACAGATGATTACATAGAGACCGCAGTAAGAGCCTGCAAACTCATGGGCCTTGGAATCGCCGGTGTGGATATGCTTGAAAGTTCGTCAGGACCTCAAATAATGGAAATAAATTCATCCCCCGGGCTTGAAGGAATTGAAGGCTGCACAGGTCTCGATGTGGCAGGAAATATAATTGATTTTATAGCGGCTCAGGTTGATTACCCCGAAATAGATCTCCGTCAGCGTCTATCGGTAAGTGCGGGATACGGAGTAACAGAGATACATATTCCTGCGGGGTCAACATATGTGGGAAATTCAATTCAAGATTCCGGACTGAGGGAAAAAGACATAAACGTATTAACACTTCACAGGGACGGCCACGTAATAGCCAACCCCAAATCCACCAGACTACTAGAAGCAAACGACAGACTTTTATGCTTCGGCTCACTAAAAGCAATGAAAGAGCTAATCCCTGAAAAAACAAGAAAAAGAAGAAGACCAAAAATCAAAAAACGCAAAAACAACGACATTCAATAATTCAAACCATCACATAACATTTTAAAACAGTTTTTTTGCAGATATTTCAACATCAGCAGTAATCAAATTAAATACAAACATTAATAAATAATACAGCTTAAAAAATAAAAGATCGCAATTATTTGGTATCTTCTTCAATAGCGCAGTAAGCTGTTATGCCGCTTCCATCAACACCTGCAGATTCAGTGCAATAATGTTTATCATAACAATGTTTTTCAATTACATAAAAATTATCATTATCTTTTATGCATAAACCTGGTGTTTTTTCATCGGCACAATACTCCCCTTCTTTGCTACAGGTTAAATCTGGTGACACGCACTCTGTTGTTCCATCTGAAATCTCTACACATCTTGTATTAGCATTAAAGCATGAGTAACTATGACTAATCACATAAAAATTATTATCATCTTTAATGCATAAACCTGGTGTTTCTCCATCTATACAAAACTCTCCCTCTTTACTGCAAGTTAGCTCAGGTGATACACACGCTGTTGTTCCATCTGACATCTCTACACATTGTTTATTATCCCCATAGCAATCAGGGTTAGAATCAACAGCATAATAATTATTATTATCTTTTATACATGTTGCACGAATAACATCATCAGCACAAAAATCCCCCTCTTTGCTGCAGGACGCGTTAGCCAAAACACATTTGATACCTCCGTCAGAAAGATCAACACATTTTTCTTCATCTGATTCACAATAATAACCAGTTGTAACATAATATTTTCCATTATAAAGTTTACAATCACTAAAATTGGAATCATCAATACAAAAAGCACCAGATTTATTACAGGTTTTATCGGGATAAACGCATCGGGGATTATTTTTTCCAAGTTCCATACATACAGATTCAGAACCAGATCCAATATCTGAGCAATCAGAATAGTCAGCATCATCCATTTCAGTCCAATAATTATCACCCCATTCACCACTTTCACAATATTCAATTACATCCCCATGACATCGCTTATCCCCTGTTTCGCACACGTCATTACCGCAACCTAAAGGTAAAATAATAATTATAAATAAAAATACTTTTAACATTTTAATAATCCTTAATATCACTCAACAAATATATCAACATGACTACCTTGATTTGTATGAAATCCAGGTAACAGTTTAATAGAATTTTTAGCAGAGATGTCAACATCAGCATCAACCAAATTAAAAACAAACGTAACTATTCAGCCCAAATAGTCATTTTACTTGTGAAAAAATTGAAAAAAACGACATCATTTAATATTTTTTTCTTGACAGGG
>JAFGVO010000089.1 GCA_016937935.1 Deltaproteobacteria bacterium
TTATAAGATGATTTGTATGCATATGCCTGCTGAAATTTATCAAGAGCCTCCGCATATTTTCTGGAATCATAAAATTTAAGCCCTTGTTTAAATAATTTTCTTGCCATTATCTGAGTATCATTTTCATCATCTGCGGCCATGCATCTTGTGGACGGAAGGCTTAAAAATGTAAAAAATATAAAAAACAGAGCTGATAAGAGCCGGGAAAATCTGATAATAATATATTGTTTAAAATTCATAACATAATCATTAACGGCATTTTCAGAAAATCCTTTAATGTATCTGGACAAATTTATCTTGACATATTGTCAATTGACCAATATTTTCCACGCCATGAGCGGAATAACATACAAAGACGCCGGAGTAGATATTGATGCCGGCGCAGACTTGGTAAAACGGATAAAACCGGCAGTTGGTCGTACAATGCGGCCTGAAGTAATGTCTACAGTTGGAGGTTTTGCCTCCCTGGTTTCAATTCCCAAAGGGTATGAGGAACCTGTTCTTGTCTCAGGCACAGACGGTGTAGGCACAAAACTTAAAATAGCATTTGAGATGCAGAACCATAAAACAATCGGCATTGATCTGGTTGCAATGTGCGCAAATGATGTACTTGCAGTTGGAGCTGAACCCCTGTTTTTTCTTGATTATTATGCATGCAGCGAACTCTCGGTTGAAGAGGGAGCCATGGTTATTGAAGGAATTGCAAAGGGATGCGAAATTGCAGGAGCAGCACTTGTGGGTGGTGAAACTGCAGAGCTTCCGGGATTTTACCAGAAAGGTGAATATGACCTTGCCGGTTTTGTTGTGGGAGTTGCTGAAAAAAGCCGTGTTATTGATGGAACATCCTCAAAACCCGGTGATGTTGTAATTGGACTTGCCTCAAGCGGACTTCACTCAAACGGATTTTCACTTGCAAGAAAAATTGTTGAAAAATCAGGACTTGCACTTAGTGATACACCAGAAGGATTTGAAAGAACCCTCGGAGAGACACTTCTTGAACCAACACGCATTTACTGCAAACCAGTTGTTGCATGCGCAAAAGAGATAGAGATAAAATCTGTGGCCCATATTACAGGTGGCGGCCTTCTTGAAAACATTCAAAGAACTCTTCCGGACAATCTGGGTGTCTATTTAAATAATGACTGGAAAATACCTGAGATTTTCAAATGGATGGAAAAAACCGGCCCTGTAGAAAAACAGGAGTGTTATCGCACTTTTAATATGGGAATTGGAATGACCCTCGTTGTATCCCCTGAAAATACAGAAAAAACTATTAACTTTCTAAATGCCCATGGAGAATCAGCCTCAATAGTAGGAAAAGTCATTGAAGTTAATGAAGGTGAAGACAGGATTGTTATTGAGGGACTTTGATGGGACGAAGCTACTACGATGTGGTAGTATTCGGCAGTGAAACCGGCCCCCTCGCAGCCGGTGCACTTTTAGCCCACAGAGGTTTTAGAGTTCTCGCAGTCGGCGATAAAAAACCTTTTTCAGAATACAACTGTTACGGATACAACTTTTCTGACAGACCATTTACAATGACTGCAGCAGCATCCCCTGTAATATCAAGGATTATGGGTGAACTATCCCTTACACAGATGTACAACCGGATTCGAATCAGCGAAAATCTTCCTTTTCAGGTAATTCTTCCTGATGCCAGAATCTCTTTTTTTAATGACCCGATAAAAACACGAACTGAAATAGAGCGGGAATTCCCCAAATTAAAAGGGATGGTTGACCCTAAATTGCGTGAAATTGCAAGACTTTCAACGGAAATTGAAAAAATGCTGAATAGCGATATGGTAATTCCTCCTGAATCTTTTTTTGAAAAAAGAGCATTTTCAAGATCTATCATTCAAAATCCATTTTTCAACAGACCAAAGACTGACATATTTGAACTTCTTGATGTTTCTGAAAAATTAAAACAGATTCTGCTGGCACCTGTAATCTGCCATAGTGGCAGGACAACAACAGATTCACCTATATCATTATCAAGACAACTGGGCTCATGGCTTTTTGATAATGATAATTTATCCCTTGGAATTAAATCATTAAACTCTCTTCTTACTGATAAAATAATTGCAGAAGGAGGAGACGTTCAGGATAATTTTACAATTGAACATATCGTTGTAAACCGTAATAAAGTTACCGGGGTAAAAATAAAATCACGGGAAGAAATAATATCCACAAGTGCAGTTCTAACCGGAAAATCCCCATCGGAACTCGCTCAATTTATCTCAGTGGAAGATCGAAATTCAAAATTTAAAACCTTATGTGAAAAATCCATTCAAAATTCCATGGGGTACAGTATAAATCTTGGCATAAACAGTGAAGTTATTCCCAAAGCCATGGCCCAAACAGTATTTATCAAACCATCAAGACAACTTGCAAATATACAATGGCTGCGCATAGAACAGATACCTCAAAAACTGGAAAATAAAATAGCTCTTAATATTTCATGCACACTAAAAGCAGAAGAAAAACATTTAATTTTCAATGGGTCTCTAAGGGATAACATTCTTGATACAACAAGAGAACTTATCCCCTTTCTAGATAACTATCTTGAAGTTATTCACTCACCTTTTGACAACGAAAATGCCATTGTTTTAAATAATGAACTTTTAAAAGAAGAGAGCTCTTTTTTGCAGTTGCAAAAACTGAAACATGATAACTGGCCAATATACCACCCAAAAAAAGATTCATATCTGGGCATTGAAAACAATTTCCACCGCACAGGTATCAAGGGTCTTATTCTGTCAGGAGAACAGGTTCTAAGCGGAATCCCCCTGGAAGGGGCATTTATTGCAGCCTGGGGAGCGGCTAAAATTATTTCAAAAGATGATCCAGCTCCTCAGCGAATTACAAGATCAATCAAAAATCGCCTTAACTAGATAGTCATCATTTATCACTTTTTTTAAAGATTCCTAAAGTTTTAATCTTTTCAACCGTTTAATATTATGGAGGTTATTTAAACAAAGAAAAAAATGAGTACACTAACAGATATTTCATCCAGTCAACTCTATCAGATTCTTGGAGCCGCTGTTAAAAATAAAGGGAGCGATCTTCATTTAAAAGCCGGGAAACCGCCATCATTGCGCCTTAACGGCGAGTTGCGTGATTTACAGATTCCTGCACTTGATGCAAACAGCATGGAGAAAATCGTCAGCTGGCTCTGTGCTGCAGCAAAAATTTCTGAACCCGCCGATAACATAAAGCAGATGGATTTTACATTTTATATTAAAGATATGGGAAGGTTCAGATGCCACATTTACAGCCAGATGGCTACCTGGGCTGTTGCATTGAGAATTATTCCCGAAGTTATTCCTGCCCCAAAAGCGTTAAGGCTTCCCCCTGTAATAAACTACATTACACAGCTTGAAAGGGGAATTGTTTTAATCAGCGGTGCCACAGGAATGGGAAAATCCACAACGGTTTCATCAATTTTATCAGAAATAACCCAAAAAAGACGTTGCCATATTGTAACAATTGAAGATCCTGTTGAATTTATTATTCCTGATGGAATTGCAACAGTCTCCCAAAGAGGCATCGGTGTTGATGTAAATAATTTTGAAGACGCTCTTGAGGCCTCATTTCGTGAAGACCCGGATGTCCTTTTTATTGGAGAGATGCGTAGTGAACTCTCAATCAAAGTGGCTCTTCAGGCTGGAGAATCGGGACATCTTTGCATCAGTACAATCCATACTGCAGATGTAAGACGAACAATTGACAGAATTGCCAATATGGTTTCTGAACAGGCAAAAGGGGCAATATTAGGAAGACTTGCAGAATCCCTTGAAGTAATAATTTCCCAGAGGCTTCTTCCAATGAAAGGAAGAAAAGATAGAATTCTTGCCTCAGAAGTAATGGTTTCAAACCCCAGTATGCGAGAAGTAATAAGAGATGTGACAGCCCACAAGAAAATAACATCACTACTTGCCAAGCAGGCCACAGGAACAAACAATCATACTTTTGATCAGGATTTAATCTCTCTTGTTAAAAACAATTTAATAACTGTTGAGACAGCTGAATCAGCAGCAACCAACCCGTCAGATTTAATGCGTTCATTAAGAGTTCAGTAAATAATTAAGAATTCGATTTTAAAGTCAGGTTTTTAAGTGAAGAAGTTACTTGGGTTTGCGGCTTTTTTTAATTTTTCCAAGCATCTGATCAGCATCTTCTAAAATATCATCAATATCTACATCTTCGGGATCAGGATTATGACTAAAACCCACAGATATTGAAACTTCATATGGTTTTTTCCCGGATTGATTAAATTTTTCAAATGCTTTTTCAACACGGCTGATAACAGTTTTGGCACCTTTTTCAGTCATATCAACAGCAATTATGGCAAATTCGTCCCCGCCGATTCTTGCAACAACATCCTGATCTCTGATTGTGTTTTTAAGAATTAACGCACTTTTAGATATTGCAAAATCACCTTCGGCGTGACCAAAAGTATCATTGATATATTTTAATTTATTGAGATCACCATACATCATCGTTACCGCACTGCCCCGCCTTTTTGCCTGGCTGATAAGATGGTTTCCAAGGTGATTGAATCCACGCCTGTTGTAAAGCCCTGTAAGCTCATCCCTCAGGGACATCTCTCTTAACTCATTTACAAGATTATGACCTCGCAAGGCATTACCAATATGAATGCGAAGCTCTTCATAAACATAATGAGGCAGATCAACAGCTCTTTGAAAAATAACATAACCAAAATTTCTCTTTTCAAATACAATCGGAAGGAGAATATGATTCTTTTTAAGCTCTGTATTCCATACGATTTCAGGAAGAATATCAGAGGTTTTAAATTTAATAAAATCACCAACTTCAACAATAGTTGAGTCACGGTTGAATGATAAAATAAGATTTGAATATTTGGGCAGAGTGAGTCTGTTAATGCTCACCCCTTCTCTTGCGGTACTGTAAAGAACAAGATGACAGGATCTAATTCCAATAGCAGGAAGGTTATCCATTAAGATATGTTTTACCCGGTCAATATCAAATGCCGTTGTGAGTGAGAGCATGATATTTCTGATAAAAGCCCTGTTATCATCTTTAGCCATCTCCTCGCTCAAATTAATCCTTAAAGAGAAATCGCTCACAATCATTCTTAATCGATTAAAAACATCTTCAATTATGGGGTCGTACTCATTTGCATTAAGCAAAGAGAGCCATTTAGATGAAAAAAGACCTGACAAAATATCCTGCCAGACGCCCGGAGTTCCTCCGTGGGAAATATGCTGAACGATTATTGCAGTAATTTTTTCAATAAACAGATTCTGATTATTATCAATATCAAGTTTTAAAATATTTTCCTGCTGACTAAGAATAATTGTATCGATCCACTGTTTATAAATATTAGTATCCATTGATGGATTGTCTTGAGACAAAAGCTGCTGGCAATACTCATTAAACTGCTCACGACTATTTATCCTTGTCATTTTCTGGCGGGTTAAAAGCTTAGGGACAAGTCCTGATTCAGAAATATGAGACCCTGCACAGCCGCAGCTCTGCCTTGGAATAAACTCAGTTGGAACAAATACATCACTTCTGTCAGGATCGCCATTCATAAGCTTTAAAATAGAGTCACAGGCAATTCTTCCAATTTCATAAAGAGGCTGCCTTACTGTTGTAAGAGAAGGAACATGATTTACAGCCTCAGGAACATCATCAAAACCGGCAACGTAAATATCACCGGGCACACTAATATGATTTTTAGAAAACTCAGAGATTGCCCCAAGTGCAGTAGAATCATTAACTGCCAGGAGTGCATCGGGCAGCTCTTTTCTGGCCATAAGCTTTTTTGCCGCTTCGATTCCAGAATCCTTGATAAAATGCCCCGAAAAAAAGAGCTCAGGATCGGGAGTAAGACCATTTGCAATGAGCTCGTCTTTAAAAGCATTAAACCGCTCTTCAGATTCAGAATGATTCTCGTGCCCTTTTACAAATGCAAATGATTCACAACCGTGCTCTTTAATCAAATGCCTCACAGTCTGCTTGATACCTGTTGAATTATCAATAAGAATAGTTTTAATATTTTCAACTTTTTGAGAGATACATACCACAGGACATGTATTTAACGAGTTACAGAAATCAGCGAGTTCATCATTGTCAAAATGGTCTGAAAAAGCACCGGTATAAATGATCAGCCCGTCAAGATTGAGATTCTGAGTAAGTTTCTGGATGATTGAGTAATGAGGTTCAAAAGTTTGAACTTTATTTTGAGAAGTAGCAATAAGAGTAAGCAAATCAATATCATTATCTCTAAAAAAGTCCGCAACACCCGGCCAGACAATACTTTGACAATCATCATGAACTGCCGGAAAAATTGCTGCTATTAGAGGTCGTTTACGTGTTGTCATATACTCTCTTATGCTTCAGTATCATTTCAAATACACTTTTTTAACTCTATCATATTTTTACAAATATTCCCAAAAGAAAATAAAAAATTCAAAAGAATGGTAATTTTACAATATAGATAAAGCTATTTTATTAAAAACCATAACCCGAAAATTATTTTTTCAACACAAAATATCATTATAATAAACATTTTAGAAAAACATTTAATCTGATCATTTTATAAATTTATTTTTTTATATTTGCCGCAAATTACATCATCATAAATCTGTTCAAGTTCTTCAACTTTTTGCCTGATGTCATATTCATCCAGCATTTTATTTCTGGCGGCTTTACCAAATTTATCTCGCAAATCTCTATCTTCAAGAAGGGTTATCAGTCTTTCTCCAAGGGCTTCAGAATCACGTTCCCTGACGAGGAACCCGGTCTTTCCATCATCAATAATATCTGGAATACCACCGTGAATTGTTCCAATAACAGGAACAGAACATGCAGATGCCTCTTTGGCAACTATTATCCCCGATTCCCTGTCCAGATTTTTTGCAACAACACTTGGTGCCATTACAATCTGAGCTTGTTGAATTAATTTCAATATTTCACTGTGAGGCAATGAACCTGTAAATTCAACATTATTTTCAAGATTTAAAGAGATTATTAATTTTTTGTACTCTGGCAAAAGAGGACCGTCTCCAGCAATTATCAACATTGGATCAAAGCCGGCATCACAAGCTTTTTTAACGGCCTCTATTCCATATTTATGACCTTTTTTTTCTGTAAATCTGCCAACCATAACTATAACAGGCTGTGAAACAGAAGTTACCTGTTTTGCAGGTGAAAAGTTGGTAACATCTATACCCAGCCGGTGAACCAGAACCTTTTCTTCTGGACAACCGACACTTTGAATCAGCTCTTTTAATTCTGTTGATGCGGCAAGAAAAAGATCTGCACTCTTGAACAGCTGCTTATACCCAAAAAGATATTTCAAATATCCAGGTCGATATTTATCTTTCCCAAGAAGAATCGTAACATCCCGTCCATGAAGAGATACCACCATAGGTATGTTATACTTTTTTGCATAATACCCTCCGTAAAGAGCATTATGCCCAAAATGAGCATGAATTATATCGATCTTCTCGGTTTTAAAAATATTATCAAATGTGCGATTTCTGGCTGTTGCCCCATATATCAGGGAAGCCATTAAAGCACGCCTTGAGGGAATCTCCTCTACTGCAATAACCCTGTGTCCCTGAAATTGACTGCGATTTCTCCATTGCCTTGCAAATACTGTCATATCATATCGGTTATGATGTCGCAGTTCGTCATGGATGAACGTTTCAGAATACGGGAGAAAATTATTTCTAAAAAGTGCCCCGTGAGGCTTTCCATTTTTCATCACAGGCTCAGACCTTTTTTTCTTTGTACCAGGGAAATAGTGTTTTTTTATCCCTTTCATCAATTCCAAGTAAAATAAGGGCTGCAATATATACTGCCACAGAAATTACCGATTCTGCAATTCTCATAGGTAATGTATCAGGAATAGTATTACCGAGTATAAAATTAAATAAACTTAACAAA
>JAFGVO010000090.1 GCA_016937935.1 Deltaproteobacteria bacterium
ATAAGTGCATGTTTGCCCTGATCGCGGTAATATTCACCTATTGCACAACCTGCATAAGGAGAAATGAATTGCTGGGTGGCAGGGTCACTCGCACATGCTGCAACAACTGTTGTATATTCCATAGCACCATGACGTTCAAGGACATTAACAACCTGTGCCACAGTAGATTTTTTCTGCCCTGTGGCCACATAAATACAATATACATCCGTATCCTTCTGATTAATAATTGCATCAATGCAGATAGCTGTTTTTCCGATCTGACGATCTCCAATAATAAGTTCCCTCTGCCCTCGACCAATTGGGGTCATGGCATCGATGGCCTTTATTCCGGTATAAAGCGGCTCTTGCACCGGTTGACGCGCAATGACGCCAGGCGCTACCATTTCGACACGGCGAAATTCAGTTGCGTTAATGGGGCCTTTGCCGTCGAGAGGTCTCCCGACAGCATCAATAACTCTGCCAAGAACTGCATCGCCAACCGGGATTTCCGCAATCCTCCCCGTTCGCTTGACAGGGTCACCCTCCCTGATATTTGAGTCATCCCCCATAATGGCAACACCCACATTATCTTCTTCCAGATTAAGGCAAAGGCCATAAATACCTCCAGGGAATTCAAGCATTTCCATTGCCATCGCCTTTTCAACACCATAGACGCGAGCAATGCCATCACCAACTGATAATACGATCCCGGTTTCGCTAACCTCTACTTTTTTTTCATAGTTTTTGATCTGATCCCGGATTATCTGACTTATCTCTTCAGCTCTAATCTCCATTAGTTATATTCACCCCTTTTTAATGATTCTTTAATTCCTTCAAGCTGGGATTTAACGCTTCCATTCAATACCAAATCTCCTATTGAGACCACTATTCCTCCAATAATTGATTCATCTACTTCCAAATCCAGTTTGACTTCCTTGGATGTAAGCCTTATTAAGGCATCCTTTAACTTTTTTATTACTTCGTCTTTTAAGGGTTTAGCCGTAAGTACTTTTGCACTGGTAATGTTTGAAACTTCATCAGAAAGTTTTGAATAGAAATTGGAAATTGCTTCAATTGCACCAATTCTATTTTTATCAAGAAGAAGCCCTAAAAAATTTTTTGTCACAGGAGAAAAATCACTCCTTTTGAGGACAATATTAAAAATATTTTTTCTGTCTTCCAGGGAATATACAGGGTTTGAAATAACATGAAAAAACTCAGTATTTGCAGAACAAAAACTGCTAAATTCCTGGAGATCTTTTCCGTACTCACTGTAATTTCCTTCTTCCTGTCCCAGACTAAAGAGTGCTTTAGCATACCTTCTGGAAATCTTTGAACTAATCAATGTAATTTCTCCAGCCGTTCAATAAAATCAGTAACCATATAATCATGGTCACTGTCTTTTATGTCTTTGATTATTATTTCCTTAGCCTTTCGAGCTGCCACATCCACCACTTCCTGCTTTAACTTTTCTCTTGCTGTCTCAATTTCCCGTTGTATTTTCGCATCGGCTTTCTGCATAATCAATTCTGCTTTTTGCTTTGCGTCATTAATAATTTTTTCCTTTTCAAGAAGTCCATCCGCCTTGAATTGGTCAATAATATTTTTTTTCCTTGTTTCAATTTCTTTCAATTTTATTTCGAGTTCTTCATACTGTTTTTCAACTTCGTACTTCTTTATTTCTAATTCGTCAAATCTTTTTCGAATTTCATCCCTGCGAGATGTAAAAAAATCTTTAATTGAAATCTTCCTGAAAACCACAAATAAGAAAATCACAAGAGGTGCGAAATTTAAAAAACGATAAGCGAGATCTATCAGTTTTCCGCTGTCATGGGCTGTTCCGGCTTCACCATTGCCAGAAGCAAAACCTAAAGCATGAGACAAAAACAAAAATACAAAAATGCCTGCAATTATAAATGCTGAGTTTTTATGTCTGATCAAAAAACTGATCACTGTATACTCCTTCCCAAAATCTTTTCAGCCAGTTCCGTGGAAAATCCGGCAATTTGATTACCCAATGCCTTGCTTATTTCCTCAATTTTTACATCTATTTCTTTTCTGGCGTCTCCAACCTTTTTTTCAACTAAAAAACCGGCTTCCTGCAATATCCTGTTTTCTTCCTCAATTGCAATATCCTTTACAATTGATTTTTCTTTACTTCCTTCTTTTCGTGCCTGAGTGATACCTTCTTCAACATCTTTTTCGCTTTGTTCGCACCATGTAAGATAATCTTCTATACTTTTTTCAAGAGAATTGGTCTTATCATTTCTTTTAATCATAATTTTGCGAATTGGTCTATAAAGAAAAACATTCAGCAAAAACATGAGCAGCAAAAAACTAAATACCTGAATCCACAGGTTCCCAACAGGCCAAAGTGAATAGTCAATAGATAACATGGAATATCCTTAAAATTATTATTTTGGGCTGATGTAAAACTGGAGAAAAAAAGCTTTTTGTGAGTGATAGTCCGGCAAATTATTGTACATTTTAATGTATCTTATGCTAAGGCCTGTTCTTTGGGAAGAACTGCAACTTTTGGATTTTGTTTGGCATCACCATCTTGCGTTTGCATCTGGCAAATTCCCTCAAAAACTACCCCTTCACTTATTGTAACACTCGGAGCTTTTATATTTCCAAATACTTTGCCTGGTGATAAAATCTCTATGCTTTTTTCAGCTACAATATTTCCGCTGACTTCCCCGCTGATAATTATTTCTGATGCATGGATATCAGATTCAATAGAAGCTGTTTCACCAACAATGAGTGTGCCTTCTGTATCAATTTCCCCCTTGAACCGGCCGTCAATTCTGACGACACCCTTAAAGGAAAGCTTTCCTTCAAATTGAGTATCACTTCCTAAAAAAGCATTTATCTGTTCCTTCAGTTTCTTCAATTTAAATATCACCCCACCTTTTACTATCAACGGAGACCCTATAACATGTTGTAATTTGTTTTGCAAGAAAAACTGCAAAATAACTTTTCAGAAAAAATTGATGCTGCCATGATCTGGTTTCAGCAGATAAATTCAAGGAAATAATAAAAAATATTGCGGCCATTAATATGAGTTAATTTAATGATATTATAAGATATATTAATATTAAGATAACTTTGGGAAAAAAAGAATGCTGAAATAATTCCCCAAAAAGCTATTTGATAGACACACGCATATTGATCGAATA
>JAFGVO010000091.1 GCA_016937935.1 Deltaproteobacteria bacterium
AAGAAATACTGGTAAACAGACAGGACATAGTCATGTGAAACAGCAGTTAGGTTTCACATGACCCGTTTCAAAGTGAATTGCTAATAATTTTACTAAACCCCAATTCAATATGATGATCTGAAATTGATATTTATCGGTTCTTTTTCAAGATGGTATTTTATGAAAAGATCCATGCACTGTTCAATATCCTGTAATTGTTCAGAATTAAATTTTCTTTGAGAAGCTTCAAAAACTGGTATTTTAGAGAGCTCTTTTAGAATGCTTGTGCTGCTGTTGTTTAAAAGGATTGGACCTCCTCCACAGGCAGTACAGGTGATTCCCCCTTTTTGAGGGTTGAAGTAGGCTGCACGGTTATCTGGAAGCTGTTTTCCGCAGATACTGCAAAGAGATGTCGAGACTTCAAATCCATTCATTGAAAGAAGTCTTAAATTGAAAGATATTACAGTAGCTCTTATATTTATCTGCTCTGAACTGTTTATAAGTTCAATTGTATTAATTACAAGTTCAAACATCCGGTTCTCTTCAATGTCATTATTTATTGTGATATTCACCATTTCAAGGATGTATGCTGCACTGCTCAGTTTTTTAAGATCTGTTGCAAGCCCGAGGTATGTTTTTTTTGACTTTGCTTCATGTAATACGTGAAGGGAATTTTTTTTAGAAGTTTGTATTACTGCTTCAAAGAGGGCAAACGGCTCAAGAGCTCCTCCAAAGCGTTTCATACTTTTTCTTGCCCCTTTTGCAATTACAGAAATAATACCCATCTTTAAAGTAAAGAGGGTTAGAATTTTATCAGTCTCTTTATAATTTACTGTTTTAATAATTATTGCATCAGTTGTTAACACGTTTAACTGTCTAAATCATTACGTTAACTATTAAAAAGTAGGCTGTTACACCAATAATATCTGTTGTGGTAGTAACAAAGGGACCGGTTGCAACGGCAGGGTCGATATTTAATTTTGCAAAGAAAAGAGGCATGCCGGCGGCAAGAAGAGTTGAAATTGTCATTGCTGAAATTGTTGAAATTCCAATGGCGATACCAAGATTGATGGCGAGGGGGGTATTTCCCAAAAACTGCCAGTAGCCTACTGCACCAAGGAGTACTCCGTATATAAGGCCTAAAACCATACCCACAAGTATTTCGTTGCCTATTACTTTCCAGATTTGGCGGACATTTATTCGTCTTGTGGCAAGACCGCGGACAACAATAGCAAGGGACTGCGTTCCAACATTACCGGCCATACCGCTGATTACAGGTATGAAACCGGCAAGTGCTATAAATTTAATCAAAGTGTCGTTAAAATAGTTGATAATCAATGCTACAACCAGGCCGCCCAGGAGAGCCGCAAAGAGCCATGGCAATCTGGATAATGTCTGTTTCATGAGTGATGAATAGTCAGTTGGAGCATCACCGGCACCAGCCATTTTCAGAATATCTTCTGTGGCTTCTTCACTGATAACATCAATTACGTCATCAACACTTACCGCTCCAACAAGAGTGTTTGTGTCATCAACAACAGGTATTGCAAGAAAGTCATATCGCGTAACCAGTCTGGCCACATCTTCCTGATCTTCATCAGTCCTTACTGATACAACATTGGGGTTCATTATATTTTTTACAAGGATATTGGGTTTTGAAGTAACCAGGTGCCGAAGAGATAAAACACCGATGAGTGATTTATTCTCATCAACAACGTAAAGATAGAAAAACATATCCACATCTGTGGCTTCCTGAACTGTTTTAATGGCTTCTGCAATTGTGGAGTCAGAGTGAATGGCGAGAACATCAGGATTCATGATACCGCCGGCACTTTTTTCGTGGTAGTTGAGAAGATTTTCCAGGTCCCTCGACTCTTCAACAGGCATTGCAGCTATAATCTCGGCTGCATGTGCTTCATCAAGTTCACCCAGAAGGTCAGCCTGATCATCACCTGACATTTCACAAATAATATCAACTGCAAGTTTTGTTTCCAGTCTGGATATAAGTTCCGCTGCATTGTGTAATTGGAGATTAGTTATAATTTCTGCTCTAATTTCATTGTCGTTTGTGCAGTTTAGCAGAGTTATTTTGTCATCTAAGGGAAAGAAGGCAAAAATGTTTGCAATATCAGCAGGGTGGGTTCTTGACAGAATCTTTCTGATATTGGGTCTGGCATTTCTGCGCAGCAGTCTTCTGAATGTGTTTGCATACCGGTAGTTTTTATTTTGCTGCGTAATATCCATAATGTTTATTCACTTATTTTAAAGACCTTTTTTTATGTCACTACAATCTTTTCCTGTTTCTGAAAGTTTATTTATTTCCGCGCATGTTTCAAACGTGCTGTTCGCCTCTTCTATTTCATTCATACGCAGATGGGTCATGCCTAAAAGATGCCAGGCTTCCTGAAGTTTATCACATCCGCCTTCTTTAATTGCAACAGATTCTTCAAGAGTCTCTTTTGCCTGCTGATACTCTTTTTTCTGATAATAAACGTTTCCAAGTCTGTAAAGTCCCACACAGAATTTGGGCTGATCAAACAGGGCTCTTTTTAGTGTAAGCTCCGCATCATCAAGTCGTCCCAAAAGAGTGTACGCCCAGCCTAGATTTCCGTATGCGAGCCATGGTGCAGCATTTAAAACCTCTTTAGATGCTGCTTCGAGCAGAGGTACTGCTTTTTCATATTGTTTGATATTTATATAAAGAACACCAAGACTGTTTTGGGCTTCAACAAGCTTTTGCGGAAAGCCCTTTCTAAGTTCGACCGCTTTTTTCAGATGGATTTCAGCTTCATCATATTCCTGTCTTCTCAAGCGAATGGTTCCTAAAAGATATTGAGCGTTATCGTTGTTGGGATTAGTATCTATTGCTAAAGTTAAATCTCTTATGGCCGCAAGATTATTACCTGTTTTTGCCCATGAGATATATGCAGCTTCATAAAATCTTGTAGATCTTGAAATGTCCTTTTCTGAAATCTGAGGACCTCCGCATGAAAGCGCTGCAGAAAAGATGATTGCTGTTAAAAGAATATATTTAAATAGTGACATGTAATCTCCCGTTGCAGATACAGATAGTTTAGACCGTCAGACCACTATCATTTGCAGATTGATTAATAACTGTATTTATTACTTAAATTCAAGTTTTATAATTTATTATATTTTATCTTTTAATCATCAATTCAGTTCAAAAGTGATCTTTGAAACATTCGAAGAATTTCTGGTAAACAGATAGGAGATGGTCATGTGAAACAGCAGTCAGGTTTCACATGACTCGTTTCAAAGCGAATTGTTAATAACATTATCTGTGATTAGTAAAAACTTAGTGCAGATATTTCAGTTAAAATGAAAAAAAGTGCAGTTTTTGCACTTAAAATAAAAAGTGTTTTTTTAAAAGTGCTGTTTTTAGGGGCTTATAAATTATGGCACACTCTTTGAATATACTATTTGCATGAAGCGTCGATAAGTACGACATGATTTGACATAACATTTATAAGGAGAACAACTATGAAATCTTCAAAAACAATCCAGGCAATATTAACTTTTTTACTGGCTGCAACTTTTGCAATGGGAGCATCTGCACAAAACAGAAAAAATGTGGATAAAGATAAAAGAAAAGATTTTGGCAATCCAGCTTTTATGCTGCAGAAAATGACAAAAGAGTTAACTCTGACAGATAAACAGCAGGCAGAAATTAAAAAGATATTTGAAGCTGAGAAGGCAAAATCAAAAACTGATATAGATAAACTTAAGAGCTTAAGAGAAAAGATGCATAAAGAGTGGGCCCAGGAAAATCCCGACAAGGCTAAAATTATTGCACTTCATAAAGAAATTCACGCAATCATGGGAAAAATGGGTGAAAGAAAAATCGAGACAAGAATTGCAATTAATAATCTGCTTACAAAAGAACAGAAAAAGAAAGTTGTAGAGTTAATGAATAATAGAGGAAGACGGAATGGTCCGGGCATGTTTGGAGAAAAACCCGGATGTCCATGCAACGATGGCAATGGCCCAGGATATAGACGAGGAAATGGCCAGAGGCGTGGACAGGGAAATGGCCAGGGGCGTGGACAGGGGCGTGGCGTGCAATAGAACAATCCAGCTTTAATCTCTTCACTTATTCCTTATAATTTTGTAAAAACATTAACTGCATAAAAAATATCAAAAAGATATATAAGGATAATAATGTTTAAAAACTCTCAAAAATTAAGATTTTCAAATTCAGGATTTTTAAGAGGAGGTATGCTTCTCATAACCATTATTTTTGCGGCCCTTCTTTTAGGAAGTGCAATTATAAAAA
>JAFGVO010000092.1 GCA_016937935.1 Deltaproteobacteria bacterium
AATAATTTTTTATAATGCTTTTACATGGTGCTAAATATACATGTTAAAAGTTTTAACAGTGAATAGTTTGATTTATATTTTCCAGTGACATTACATCCGCATCCTTCATTTGAGATGTTATTTGTTTCTATGAGAGAATTTTCTGTATCTTTATTTGAATTTATTGAAGTGTCAGAATCTGAAAGTTTGTCTGAATCTGTTTGAGCAGTTAATTCTGTATTGGTGTCAGTGGAGCTGTTTATACTGCCGGTATCTGACATTGAATCAGAATCACTGATGTTTGGAGTTATATTTCCAGGACTTTGTGTGTTAATAGTTGCAATAAACTGAAGGTTAAACTGCTGGTTTAGCACATGAGTAAAAGTCCATTGCTCTAAAGATGCTCCGGGGTTTATTGATGCATTTGCAACTTCGATTGCTTTTCCGCTTATTTTGGGCACAAGTCTAAACGAGCCATCAGTAAGAATATCTGCAGAAAAACGCTGATCATCATCTTTTGTTAAACTGCTGACAATGATTTTAACACCATTTAAGGTTGATGCGTCTTTTACAGTCATTGCCAGACCTGTCTTCACGTTAATTATTTTACTGTATCCGTCACCGTCAGGAACAAACCACCATGCCTGTGAATCAGTATCAGCGGAAGCTTCAACAGTAACAGTTTCTCCTGTAGCAGACGGGCATGCTGCGCACATTCCCCCATAAGCGGAACAGATTTTATAGGCACCAACAGGAGTTATAAACCATCTTTGACTGCTGTTATTTGAAACAGATGACAGTATTTGAACACCATCGCCGGAATTGCTTCCTGCACCAGTCAGACTTTCTGAAAAATGGGTTGATTCAATTTTAAAACTCAAGTCATTTGTCTGTTCTGTAAACCATTTTTGATTTGAATTATTACCATCCGGGCTTGTTAGAATAACTGACTCTCCCGATTTGGAAAGAGCAAGGGATGACTCATGATTTTTAAATGTGTATTGGTTAGCCTCTGCTTTTGAAATTTTCCAGAACATATTTTTACTGCCGTCAAAGGGACGTAATATTGGAGAGCTGTTTTCATCAGCTAAAAAAAGCGCATTGGAACTGTCCATATCAACTGTGCTTCTAGTTCCAATAGCATAAACGCCGTCATTAAGAGTCCAGCCGACTCTTGGCCAGCCGTCAGTCCCCCAGATAATGGTTTTAATGCCAAGTGTGGGCTCTCCTCCTGGTGTTGCGGTATCGTAGTAATGATAGGTAACTCTCTCAAAACCATCAGACAAAAGTGATATTCCGGCATGTCCGGGGCCAAGCTCTCTGCCGATGTTGCCCATATTGGCTTTAGGTGCTGCATCTGTTGTCTGCCCCGTATAGTTGGATTCAAAATCAAGCCCCATAAAAAGTGTTCCACCGCTCGATTGGGGGTTAAGATCCCTGTCATCAAGATCTAAATATGGACCGGCAATTGATTTGGAACGTCCCATTCTAATAAAATATGTGCTGTCAAGGCCTTCACAGCAGCGCCCTTCGTTAAAAAAAAGATAGTAATAACCATTATGATAATACAAAAAGGCCGCTTCAATCCAGGACCCTGCAATACGAACACCGTTGTCATTTGGGGTTTGAAGCTTTCCAGTGTTTTCATTTAATTCAAAAAGTCTGATTCCTCCCCAGGCTGCCCCGTCACTGTTTGGTGCTCCAAATGAACCAGCTGCAAGCCACAGGTTTCCGCTGGTGTCATAAATTGGAGCCGGGTCGATGGCTCTGTATCCGGGATTATATAAATCCAGATTAAGCACTGCTCCACTATCAGTAAAAGGTCCGTCAATTGAACTTGAAGTTCCAACCCCGCAAACAGTTTGTTCCCTCACTGCATCAGGGTAGAGATTTCTCGAATAAAAAACAAAATACCCCCCAGTGGGACGTTCAATAATATCAGGTGCCCACAAGTCTATACCTGTGGCAATACTATCCATCCACGGAGGCTGACCGCTGTCATAAGTATAAATGCGCGGCTCCCATGACCAGTTGACCAAATCAGTTGATGCCCGAACATTTATATTTGGAGCAGTTGATAAAATAATAAATTTCCCATCCTCTTCAATAATTCTCGAAGGATCATGACAAGCCGTAATAGCACCAGTAACTTCAAGTGCGATTGCAGAGCCAGAAAATAACAGAGAGATAATTAAAACTAAAAAATAAGAAGAAAACAGTTTTAAAAACCGATACTCTTTTACTTGTAAAATATTTTTATTCATGTCCTTAAGTGCAAAACAAATAAGAAAAGGTGCCAACAGATAATCAGTTATTTGTGTATTATTTAAAATTGATAATAACATCCCCAAATCAAAACCCCTATCCCCGCAATTTTAACTGTAATAGAAAAAATCTTTTGCCCTGCAATTAACAGCCATAACGAATTGATTGTCGTTTTTGTGGATTAAAAAATGCAGGTCTTGGGTTTATCCCAAGCCGCCATAAGGCTATAAAATTACCATAACTAAAAACCATTTAAAATATCATAATTGTCATCGTGCCGCTTGGTTGTGTTATTCCCCCCGGGAGCGCCGAGCCCCAGCTCGGCAATACATAAAGCATTCCAAGCCTAAACCAATTTTCCACAAGGTCGATGTCTCCACATACTGATAAAAGTATCTTCCCTGCAAATATCAAACACCAAACAAGCCAAGCCGGGGCAAACCGCTCCCGGGATAAATCACCCCAATAAATTTCTGCCCCCCCGGCCTTAAACCACTTTATTGTTAATTTTTTTAATGGGGGATGTGGAGAGACAGGCCTCGGAATAATATAAAATTACCACAACCCAAAAACCTTCAAACATATCAGAATGTCAGGACCGTCCTCGTGCCACCCCTCGTGCCACCCTAACAGAGCATTATATATTCCTTAAAATTTTTTGATAAAAGCTTCCCCCTTCCATGTTGAGGGTTCTAATTAAAGTTTTCGACATTCTAATTACTTTTTTTTACGTCCCATTTAAAAAGTGACCATTCCCATTGCTCCGGGGACCTTTCCCGGCAGGTGGGGGCCTTTCCCATTAAGGGTTTCCGGCGTTTTAATGTTTATTGATAATTAGTTTGCGGCTGTTTGATCCGAGGTGGATTCTTTGGCGGAGTTGTTATTTTTGCGGTTATAAGCGCTGGTGTACGCCTGTCTGCGGCTGTCGTCATCCCAAAATACGTATTGGCCAAATTCTCTTATTTCGTCTACTGCCTCTTTTAGGTGGGTGTAGGCTTTGTCGCGGATGAGTTTAACCTCTTTATTTAAATCTGAGTTGGCGTCTGTTTTACCTCTCAGGGTGTTCATTTCACTGCTTAGGGCGGCGGCTTTTTCTATTTTTGACATGTCAAAATTGATCGCTTTTAGGGGCTCGGGGTTTTCATTTGCGATAATTGTTACGTCGGTGAGGTCCTGAATCATGTCGGCGTTGGTGTCGCCTTCTGCAACTAAAGCTACTCTGCTTAAGAGATTTTTATTTTTGCGGTAGCCAAGGCGCATGGCACGGATAATTTCATCACGGAGGGCAAAGGCGGCAGGGGATTCTTCCAGCCACTCTTTTTGGGCATCTTCCTGGGCGCGGAGGATATTGTTCCAGTATCCCTGTGCCTGTGCAGCAGCTTCATTGCGAATGTTCAGGTCTTCAATTGCTTCCTCAGTTACTCCGACCTCTTTAAGTTTAGGAAAGTCATTTTTTGCACGATTATACAGGCCTGATGCTTCACTGATAAACGTATCCATTGGCATATTGGGTGTTTTAACATCTTCTTTTTTGATTGCTTTAATGGTTTCTAATTTTGCTTCATAGGCGTCTGTTCTTGCTGTCATTTTCTCTTTCCTCCTCCCCACATAGGGAATAATGCCTTTTAATTCGGTTTAATATTGGTGAATTAAATGACGGTTATAAGCTTTTAAAAAGCTGTTTGGTTTGTGATATAAAAGTTGTGCAGTATTTGTGTAATAACTGTCAAGGGATTGATATTATAAGCAATTTTAGATTTTTGGCATTAATACAGAGTTTGCATATAATGCATAGTGCATATTAGTTGTGAGTGGGTTTTGGAGGCTATTGAGATTCCAAAAGTTAATATTTTATCTTTCTGAAATTATTAGCCAAATTTAGATATTTAAAACTTTTTTCAATTATTTTTAAAAAGTTCGCACAATTTGTATGCAAACGGTCGATATACCTCCGTGAAATGTTTCACCTATTGAAAAGGCGGTTTGAGAATGACTCGTAGAGATGAAGCGTACAAAAATATTTTTATGCACAGGGAGATTATAATTAATCTCCTTCAGGGGTTTGTTAATCACGGGTGGGTTAAGTATATCAATTGGGACTCTTTAGTGATGATTCCAACAGAGCATATCAGCGACAAGCTCGACAGGCGGGCTAATGATTGTGTCTGGAAGGTGAAG
>JAFGVO010000093.1 GCA_016937935.1 Deltaproteobacteria bacterium
AACGAGCTCGCCGGTCTTAATCTTAAAAAACCACACCTTTTTGAATTTACCTCAAAACAGGGAGAAATTAAAAAAATCTACGGTAAAATTGGTGAATCAACCCCGTTTCAAAGAGATGAATTTGTAGCTGTTCTGCTTACATCTTTGGCTCTCGGACTTTTCTTTGCTTTAATAATACCTGCCTATATTAAATCCTCGGGCATTCCCGTAAAACATCTCCAAAATCCGCTCATTAACGGCGCAGGAGCATTTCTTGCCACTATGTTAATACTGTTATTTGTATCATTTACGCTAAAAAGAGGAGAGCAGCTTTTAAGTTCAATTATACTTTTATCACTGTCATCTCTCATGTCTTTAACAATTCTAATATTCAGCAAACATAAACTTCTATTAAGACTTACTGATTTTGTAATACAAATTTCAGCACTGTTTCTTCTCTCTGCAGGTGGAATCTTTTTTGCAAAATCTCCCGGATTAATTGACATTGTCAACAGTCAGGGGGGGAGTCACTTTGCATTTTTCATCTGGAGAAATCCCTTTGTGATGGTCTGTGGAATTTTAGCCATTTCAATACTCTGGCCTGTAAACATAACCGGAAAAAATCAGACAACCATCCTGCTGATTGCCGCCTGGATAATAAGTGCAACAGGCGCAATGATTGTAACTGCATTTCTACTTGGCGGCTGGATTCTCCCGGGTGACCCTTATACTTTAGACTGGACCACAACTTCTGTTTTTATAAAAGCAGTGCTGGTTTTTGCTGTAAAAACATGGCTTGTAATTGGAGCTTCCAGATTAATCTCAGGGGCAAACCGCATCGAAAGAAGAACAAATGCAGAGAGCTCCAGGGGTTACGTTGTCAGATGGGCACTAATGTTAATCTTTGCTGCAGCTGCATATTTTCTTGAAAACACTCATCTTCCCCAGGGACTTATTTTTGCACAGCAGGTTCTTTCCGGAGGAATCTTCTTCAGCCTTCTGTCTCTTCTGGTCTTTAAAAAACTCATTATTTTTTATCCCAAAAACAGGGGGGCCGCTTTAAAAATTATTCATAAAAAAATTATCAGGGCATAAGCTTTAAAATATTAAATGCGTCAATGGATTCGAGACCTTTATACAAGGTGATTGCAACACTGTTGGCAAGATTTAAAGAACGGACAGTATTTGAAAGTGTTGGTATTCCATAAAGATTATTGCTGTATTTATCAGTTATTTCAGAAGGCAGCCCCACACTCTCTGCTCCATAAACAAGTGTTGAACCTTTAATAAATGGCGCTTCAGTATAAGATTTTTGTCCTCGTGATGAAAAAATTATTGGATTTCCCTCATTGAGATGTTCCATGCAGCTGTTAAAATTTTCATGGGTATACACCTTTACCAGATGCCAGTAATCAAGCCCCGCACGTCTCACGGCTTTCTCATCAAGGGAGAATCCCAGTTTGCCAACCAGATGAAGTTCAGAACCTGTTGCTGCGCAAAGCCTTGCAATATTGCCCGTATTCTGAGGAATTTCCGGATTCACAAGAACAATGGCAAAAGGGGTTGTCTTTGCCATTCTCAGCCTTTTTTTCCAGGAAGTATCAATTTTATCAGTCATCACTTTTTTCTTATTAATTATCTTTAAAAAATTTCATCAGGTTAAGTTATTAAAAATTTGAAACAGGAAGAGCCCTGGCCATAGGAACAAAGAGACCGCTATGCCCTAGAAATCCCACTGACGCCGCAAAGACACCTTTTTGGGGAATACCGGCAACTTTAAAAGATGCACAGGTTTCTGTAAGCTCAAAATCTCTTATGGATGTTCTTACCCCTCTTGGTCCAGGTGCGGCGGTGAAAAGTCGCAATATCGCTCTGCCTGAATATCTGACAGCTCTTTTAGCAATTGCAAGTCCTTCATCTGTCAGTTCAAAATCAACAAGAAGAGAGTCGGAATTTAATGAGAGGGCAACACTATCTTTTTCCAATGGCGTGTTTTTATTAAATACTTCATTGTCGCTTGATTTCTTCAATGCAAGACGCTCTTTAAGAAGTATAACCCGCTCATCGTCAGGGGAAATTTTATAAAGAGTATTAATCATCTCCTCGGCTTTATCGAGCTGATTCTGAGTCAGAAGAATCTCAGCCATGGCAACAGTAACAAATGTACTCTCATTTTCAGTATTCATCATGACACTCCAGAATATTTTCAATCTTTTCCACATCAAGTCTAATTTGACTTTGCAGGGCACTCTCATCTTTAAATTTCATATCCCCTCGTATTCGTTCAACAAACCGGACTGTAACACTTTTATTATAAATTTCTTCGTCAAAATGAAGAAGAAAAACTTCAAAAGATCGGCCAAATTCAAGTGTAGGTCTTAAACCAATATAAACAGCTGACCGTAAAACCCTTTTATCATCTAAAACAGTAAAAGCGGCATATATTCCATCTTTAGGAAGTAAAAGTTCAGATGATTCCAGATTCAGTGTAGGAAAACCCATAGTCCGTCCATGCTTTTGTCCATGAACAACCACTCCATCAACTTCGTGATAGCGTAAAAGGAGGCTGTTTGCAGCTGTAATTTCTCCCCTTAAAATTAAATCTCTAATTCTTGAAGATGAAACAGCAATCTCCTCATCAAGGAGAAGCTCTTCTCCAATTACATCAAATCCATATTTTTGACCTTCGTTTTTCAGAACCTCAATGTTACCCTTTCGATCTTTTCCAAACCTGAAATCACTGCCAACAACAACAATTTTTGCATTTAATCCATCAACCAAAACATGTTTTACAAAATCCTCCGGTTCAATTGAGGCAAAGCCGGAATCAAAATGTTGTGCAAGAACAGATGAAACTCCAAGCTCAGCCATAATTTTATATTTGGATTCAGGAGTTAAAAGTCGAAGTCGTGGTCTCTCCTTTAAAAACAGCTCAACTGGATGAGGTTCAAAGGTACAGACTGTAAATTCCATTTTATTAAGCCGGGCAAGATTCATCCCTTTTTCAAGAATGGTTCTGTGTCCCTTGTGAAGTCCGTCAAAATTTCCGATAGTGACAACAGAACCCTTTTTATAGGCATCTTCAGGAATTACAGTGTAGTTATTATATAAAATCACAAAAATAAAATAAGGGTCAAACCCAAACAGGTCAACCGTTTTCAAGATGTTAATAATCTTTTTAATTTATAATTTTTATAAAAAAGCAGCTGTTTTTTTCCCTTGCATTAAATTAGTTTTATCATACAAATATTTAGATAAGGAATTAAATACCTTGTAGCCATTTAAGATGAGGATAATTAATGGAAGATATTAACAGCGAAAAATACCGTGACTTCAGTCAGACAGTCATAAATAATATCAAGAAAAACGGATTCCCTGACAAAAAGGTATCACTGCCCCTTGAAAAACTATATGAATCAGCTTCAAGCAAAGGGTTAAATTTAAATAAAGTTTTAGAAATACTGGAGCGGATTAAAATATATAATGTTAAAACCCCTGAGAAGATTATTTTCTACCCAAAAGATAAAATGCCAACCCAAAAAGAACCCGCATTTGATGCATCTGCAATTTTTAACGTATTAAATTTAAAACCTGACGATTACAAAAATATGGATATGTCAGAAATTATAGAAAAATCTCAGGAGAGGCTAAAAAACAGCTCACCTCAACAACTCTCTGCAATGATGAACATTTTCAACTCCCTTTCAGATGAACAAAAAGAGGCTCTCCTTGAAAAAGCCAAAGATCTGGGATTAAAATAGAAAAATCCGGCCTCCGCCCCATAATTTACGAAACCTGACGAAGCTACAACAGGCCTCCGTCCCCCGACTTTGCCAATAAATTCAGAGCTTTGTCATCTCTAAACACATATCAAAAACAGATGGCCTCCGTCCCAAAATGTGTCACAAAAGTGTCCCGGAAAGTCACTAAAATACTCATTTACAAATTCTCCTACCCCGAAAAATGACTACAAATTTCCTTAAAATTTATAACAGCACATATATCATTATTTTGTTTACATCTTAGGAGTAAATCTATAATATCAATGGTGAAAAAAGCTAAAACAGGGGATTTATAATGGTGCGGGTAAAAAAATTCCAGATTGAAAGCGAATCACTAATCGCACAACTCGAAAAAGTTGATGATAAGGTTGAAATAGCACGTTCATACATGGAGCGCATTTCTCCAAGATACCTTGTTGAGTTATGGAATCAGCTTGATATTTCAGCAATTTATCACGGTTGCGCTCTTGAAGGAGAAGTAATCTCTCCTGATGAGTTACATGCTGCACTTGATCCCAAAACAACAGCAGATGCTGCAAATATGGCATTTTTCTCATCAATAAGAAGTCACAAAAAAGCTTTCGAAATATCAAGGCAGATTGCAAGACAAAATGAACTTGTTTATAATTTTGATTTTTTTAACAGACTGAACACCATATTTTCTCCCTTTGATTCTGACTCAAGAGGTTTTAGAAAAGATCTTCCTCTGCACAGAACCTATTTTCATGAAATATCTAAAGCAGACCTTATTCCTGAAAAAATGAACGAACTGGTAGAGACCCTTGGGGATAAAACCGAACAAAAAACTGTACACCCGATTATCTGGGCGGCAAAATTTCACCACAGCTTCATGCGGATTTTCCCTTATACTGATACATCGGGCAAAGTGGGACGCATGGCTATGAATATCTATCTTTTAAAAAATGGATTTCTACCTGCTGTTATTCATTCCACAGAGCGTCAGAGATATTATGAAGCAATCAAAGGCTCATATTACGAGCTAACACAACTCATTATTGACTCTGAAATTGCAGCACTTGATTCTGCAATCAGATTTTTAAGAAGAGCAGTTGTTCGTTAGCAACGATTAAAAAATCAAAACAGCTCTTCATTGACTTTTCTATTAAATAAAAGTTATTATATTTTTAAGTTTTCTAAGTTGTTACAATAATTTTTAGGCAGTAATTTCCGGAGGAACAATTTTTTTATGAAATCCAATGTTGAAATTGTAGATAAACTTCTTTTAGACGGCAAAATATCACAAATACAGCATAAAAATGCAGTTGAATACATGAATAATTTCAACTGCCATATCATTGATGCAATTATTGACAGCAATGTTATGGATGAAGACACTCTTATCAAATATCTGGCAACTCTCTACAAAACAAAATTTGTTACAACTTCAAAACTGAAAAAGGCAAAAATTGGCCAGAAAGTTCTTGGGAAAATCCCGATAGAACTGGCAAAAGAGTACACAATTTTTCCAATTCTCTTTGAAGACGCCTCCAATACCCTGTCCATAGTAACAAGCACTCCAGGGGATATGAGAACAGAGGATATGCTCAAGAAAACTGCCAGGGTTCAAACAATAAGATCCTTTATGGCAAGACCCGCTGCAATTGATGCTGCTATTCAAAAATTTTATAACGGTGATATTCACGCATTCACATCTCTTGACAAGGAATCCATCGCTGCGTTTCAAAGTATGATGGATGTTTATGAAAGAAATCTTTTAGACGAAGGAACAATGGCTGCAGCAACAGCCAACAGCACCTTTGGCACAAAAGAGCAGACTCTTTCTGCAGAGGATCTGGAGCGCGGTGAGAGCAGAGGTTCATCCACAAGCGGGGCCTCATTTGCATCTGGAATGCCCGTTGAAATTGCGAAAGTGATGATTTCCCTGCTGGAAAGCAATAGAGAAAATCTCTCCGGTCATTCAGTGCTGACAGCAAATAATACTGAAAAAATCTGTGAAAAAATGAACCTTTCACCTTCAGAAAAGGCCTCAATTACACTTTCTGCTCTTTTTCATGATCTGGGAAAAGGGGGTCCTTATCATCTAACCGCTTTTAATGTTGCCGAGTGGCAGGGACATAAAACAAATGCTGAGAAGAGATACTTAACCCCCGAAAGGCTATTTGAATCTGCAAACCTCCCCGGCACCACCATTAAATCACTTCACCATATGTATGAACGAGTGGATGGAACTGGATTTCCAGATGGTTTAAAAGGTACAGAAATTCCTTTAGGATCACGCATTGTGGCAATTTCAGACACTTTTTCTGATCTTACTTCAAACCCCAGAAACCCCTACAGACGACAACTGACAACTGCTGAAGCAATGAAGGTAATCGAAAAAGGAAAGAAAACAATTTTTGATGCAAACCTTGTTGATCTTTTCGCGTTTGTGGTTTCCGGTGATGACATCAAGCGTCAGCTGCTCACAGGTGCTCAGGTTATTCTTGTTGTGGATTCTGATGCTGAACAATGTGCAATTTTAGAAATGCAGCTTACCGCAAGGGGATTTAAGGTTAAAACTGAAAGAAGATCTGATGAGGCAATTAAATTATTAATAAATGAACCAGTTAATCTTATTCTTTGTGAAGTTGATCTTAAACCATTTGATGGTTTTGATTTGAAAACAAGACTTAATGAAGATAAGCGAACAGCCAATATTCCTCTTTTCTATTTTACTTTACGAGCAGACGGGCAGGATGTTGACAAAGGTTTTGCCCTTGGTGCTGCTGATTATCTGGTTAAACCATCCAATATTCAGGTTGTTTCATCAAAAATCCAGCAGTTTCTTGCAAGAACACCTGCACAGAGTAAATCAGGTGGTGTATCTGGTTCACTTAAAGAGATGTCAATTCCAGATCTTGTTCAGATTCTCTCCCATGGACAAAAGACCGGTCTGCTTAAACTATCATTTGCAGGAAACAAACATGGTGAGGTTCATTTTGCAAAAGGTGAAATCTACAATGCCATGTTTGACAAGCTCAGGGGAGAAGATGCTTTTTTTGCAATGCTAAAATTCAGGGACGGAAGTTTTTCTCTGGATCCTGCTTTTGAGCCGGGTGAACGCATTATTAGAATGACCGCAGAAATGCTCCTGCTTGAAGGTATGAGACGCATGGACGAGGAAAACAGATAATTATCAATAATTAATTCTCAATACTGATAATTACTGAAGCTTTAAAACCGGTCTGACTTTTTACATATCTTCTGACTTCTGTAAAAATAACCTTTTTCAGTTTAAGAATTTCATTCATTGTATTCTTTTCTAAAACAGAATTAACAAGGCTAACAATCTCAATATGTTTTTGGGCTTTTAAATCCAAAGAAAAAAGACCTAGAGAATCAACAGCAATTTTTACTAAATTTTCAAGATCTGCTGGTAAAAAAACATTGATTGATACAACCCCGGTTGTTCCTATCTTTTTTCTCTCCGACAACACACTCTCATCAATAATAAAACCGCCGCTACATCTTGAAACTTTCCCTGAATTAATAACACAATCACTCTTTTCAAGTTTTCCATCTGTTAAAAATGCACACTCACCGTTTTTCAAAACCAGAGAGTTAATATCCAAAGAAGAACAAAGCTTGTCCACCCTGCTCATAAATTCAAAAGTTCCGTGAGCGGGAAGTACATTTTCAGGTCGGATGAGTTTAATCAGAGTTTCAATCTCATTTATTGATCCGTGACCTGAGACATGAATATTACTCTCAGAATTTTTTGTGTGTAAAACTTCTGCCCCCTGTTCTAAAAGGGCATTTATCGCCTTTGAAATATTTATCTCATTACCGGGAATAAACCTGCTTGAAAAAACAACTGTGTCACCAGGTTGAACACTCATTTTGGAATGATTATTAAAAGCCAGTCTCCCAAGAGATGAGCGTTTTTCACCTTGAGTACCTGAAAGAAGCAACAGCATCTTGTCTAAAGGATATTTACCAGCATCATTTTCAGAAATAAGAATGTCATCATAGGAGTCACAAATTTTATGCTCAACAGCCCTGTAATAGTTTGTAACTACAGATTTACCGCTTAATACCAGTTTAAATCCATATTTTCTGGCAATACTCCCAAGGTTATTTATGCGCTCAACATTTGATGAAAACAGAACCACAAAAACTCTTCCCCTGTAATTCTTTACAATAGTGTCAATTGCATCCTTAACCTCAGCTTCTGATCCCGCAGGTTCATCTTCAAGTGCCCCGGTTGAATCTGTTATCATTAAATTGACAGGTGCATTTTCACGTGAAAAGTTTTCAATTTTCTTAATCAGTTTGGCACTACTTTTATTTTGCGTAACATTTAATTTAAAATCACTTGAATGAAAAAATCCAACCCCGTTTCGGGTGGCAAAAAAAGCAAAATTTCCATTAATAGAATGGGGAATGTAAAAAGGAGTAATTTTAAAACCGCCAGCATCAATACTCTGTTCCGGCTCAATAATATTTATCAGATGTTTTTTATCAATATTGTACTCTTCAAGTCTGGAAGCGATAATTTTAGAAGTGTACCTGTCTGTAAAAACAGCAATATCCAGTTCACTTAACAAAAATGGTAAAGCTCCAACATGATCTTCGTGGCCATGAGTAATTACTATTGCTGCAATATCCTCTTTTTTATCTACGAGATAATCAAATGGAGGGTGTTTAATTTCAACCCCTGATTTAGGTTCAGAAGGAAAAATAACACCACAGTCAACAACAAGTATTCTTTTGTCAATTTCAATTGTAAGACAGTTGGCTCCTATCTGGCCGAACCCTCCAAGAGGTACAAGCCTTACTCTGTCTGCGGTATCAGCTGGTTGCATATTTACTCTTGATTCTTCTGGTAACAATACTTAGAAGATTATCAGTAACTATTCCCCAGTTCTCTATCCAGCCAAGGGGATCACGACTCTCCAGAATCGTAATCATCCCTCTGTCCTTCATCAGTTTTATTACTGTATTCCCCTCTGGAGTTCTCGTCACAAGAAGACATCTTACCTCTTTAATGGGAGTCTCCCCTTTTGAGTGAATTAACATTCCTGTTTTTGGATTTAAAACCAGCTTTAAAGGCCGTGAAGCAATCCCTATGGGTGCATGCATGTGACTGGAGAGAAAGTCTGCCAGCTCAACAACGGTGAGATCAAGGTGACACTGATGAACAGGAATGTAGGAACTGCATCCGTCAACCTTAATCATCAGCACAAAAACCGGTACTTTTCGCCAGGGAAGCATACCGTGTGCTGCGGTGATCTCAGATATTGAACTGAATGGAATTGAAAGCTGTCGGCCAATGTAGATCATATTTTTTTTAAAATCAGCATAAGTAAAAATCCGGTTTGGCCCTCTCATACCGATTGAATAATCACCAATACGAACCGAAGCACCCTGCCCTTTGTAAATATGCCTGTCGACCTTTTTAACATAGCGCCACAGAGGATCATAGACATGCTCCCCTCTTAACAAAAAGAATCTTGAAAAAAAATTCAATGCGTTTGTACCTTCGGGAAGACTTAATACATTTATTAAATCTTCAGGCAAAAAACCCATCTTTTCGTTATTATTTTCCCTGTCCATATCTGCACCGGCATAAGTTCTTATGATAGCCAACAGTTATCTAATTTAATTATTATTTGCTGTCACGCCTTTTTAGCACTACCATCTTTTGCATCTTCCCCATAATAATAGCCATATTTATTGTAATAATAGTAGTAGTACCTGCCATATTTTCGATTATTAAGATCAAGTCCATTCAAGACTGCACCTAAAATATCAGCATCAATATCTTTTAAAACACTTATGGCGTGGGAAGCAGAATCCTTAGTAGTCTTAAGGCTTTTTACGATCAATACTGTTCCGTCAACCATTTTGGAAATAATTGCAGCATCAGTAACAACGCCAATTGGAGGAGAATCAAAAATTACCCTGTCGTAATTATTTGATATTTCCCTCATAATATTTGCAAAAGCTGCAGTGTGAAGCAGTTCTGAAGGGTTGGGGGGTGTAGGACCGCATGGCAAAATATCCAGATTGGGAATCACTGTATGAACAACAGATTCATGAAGCTCGGTCTCTCCAAGAATCATAGTTGAAATTCCCTTTACAGGGCGGTTAATCTGAAATGCCTTATGAACCCTCGGGCGTCTCATATCAGTATCAACAATTAACACTTTTAACCCTGATTGGGCCATAACAATTGCAAGGTTTGCAGCAACGGTAGTTTTACCCTCCTGAGGAGACGGGCTTGTAACAAGAAGTCTTCTTACTCCTTTGTCGGCAGTCATAAACTGAAGATTTGTCCTGATGGATCTCAGACTCTCCGCAACCTGGCTTTTAGGATTATCATGGACAAAGTTGTCGTAATTCTGAGGTCCTTCAGTGACTTGAGGTTTATGCCTTCTCTTATGTTTTTCACCACTTTTATAACGACCGTCAGTAGTTTCAGAATTAATAGCCGGAACAATACCTAAAAAAGTAACCCCCATATTTTCCAAATCGTCCTGTGTTTTTATGGATCGATCTGAGAGTTCGATAATAATTGAGAGAATAATACCTAAAATAAAACCGATAAAAAGAGCAACTGCAATATTCATTACAACTCTTGGTTTTATCGGGGATTCAGGAACAAGAGCGTGATCAAGAATCTCAACGTTATTAACTTTTAAATATTTTGTCAGATTAGCCTCTTCAGCCCTACCGGTGAGAAGCTTGTAAACCTGCTCGCTGTTATCTACATTTCTTGCAAGCTCATTGTAGTCACCACGCTTGTCTGCCAGAAGCTGCGCCTGTTCTTCCAAATCAGACAAAGCCTTTTTAAGCCCTGCCTCTGTAAGTCTTGCCTCATTTAATTCTGCATCAACAGCTTTAATAATATTATCAACTTCCCTTTTAATATCGGTTTTAATTCTGCCCATCTTGGCTGTAATCTCAACCATCTTAGGAAAATTAGCTCCATATCTGGCTGACAGTTCACCATACTCCTGACTCAGAGTCGCATAATCCTGTTTCAGATTTTGAATAAGCTGGTTGTTATTTAATGACTCAATGGGAATAGCCATTGGATCTTTTACTCCAATAACCTGGGAAACTGCAGTTTTTCGAGACTGAAGCTCTATTCGCCTTGCCTTGGCCTCAATTAATTTCTGAGCAGCTGTCTGCATCTGAGCTGTTATGTAACTCTGCCTGTCCTCCAGTGAAATTGACAAAATATTATTGTCTTTTTTGTATTTAAAAAGTTTTGTTTCTGAATTTTTAAGCTCACCTTTAGCACTGTCAAGTCTCACACTGAGCCAGTCCACAGCTTCAATGGTTCTGTGATGCATATTCTCGAGATTAAGATTTACATAAGCCTTTGCTATTGAATCAGCATAGAGCTTTGCCTTTTGAGGGTCTGCATCATCTATGTTAATGTAAACAAGTCTTGAATCTTCTACTGGAGTAACAGTCAATTTGCCCTGAAGGACAATTGCCGCATCTTCTTTTGATGCGGGCATTTTTTCAGGAGGAAGTTTCATGAAATCGAGATTTTCATTTAAGTGAAACTCTTCAACAACCCTTAACGCTATTTTTCTGCTCTCGATAATTTGATACTGGGTTTTGTAATATTCAACATTTGACCAAAAACTTCCCGTACCCATCTCAACAACATCTTCAACATTTTTTCCGAGCACCTGAGGAGCCTGAGTCTCAATATGAAGAGTAGTTGTGGCCCTGTAGATTTTAGTCATCCTGAATGTAAAAAAAGCTGTAACACCTATGGAAACAACAATACTAAACACGATTATCAGCCAGTGTCGCTGTAAAATTCTCAAATATTCAACAACATCGATGCCTTCATCTTCGCTTTGCTGATTTCCACTATCAATTGATGAAGGATTCATAGAACTATTTTTAAAACTATTCATAATCTCTCTTGTACTCTAATAAACTATTTGTTTTGCTCTAATAAATTTTTCCACTCGCTGTTACCAGGTTCAACCCGTTCAAGATGCTCGAGGGCATTCTGGATTTGAGCAGTATCATTTAACTGTTTTGCTGTCCTGTACATCTTTTTAAGTACCTGTATTTTATTTGGTAAAAGAGCACTGGACTGTCGATATCTTGAAATTGCCATATTAAAATTGCCCTCACTAAATTCAATATCACCTTCAAGTTCAACAACCCTTGCCTGCTGTTCAACCGTAAAGCTGAGTGATTTCAATCTTTGCGCCTCTTTAATGGCTTTCTCATGCCTGCCGCTGTTCTGATATAACCAAATCAGGTCATTTGCAATTCCAAAATCATCACCATTTACCTTTAACTGTTTTTCTAATATTTCAATACCTTTTTCGATTTTACCGGCTTTTTTGTAAATAGCAGCCTGAAGCAAAATTCCCTGTAAATTGTATTCTTTGAGTCCTGTAAGTCTTCTGGCGTATTCTCCCGCCTTCTCATACTCACCAGCAATGGATAATTTATTTGCGATTCTGGCAAGGGCTCCAGGAGCAGGATTGGATAATTGCAATAAAGCATTATCACATTTATGGAGCTCTTTTGCAAGACCTCTCTTTTGAAACTCCCTGCAAAAAGCCTCATAAAACAACTCTTTATCACTCTCATTTTCTGCAATTTCTTTTATTACCTCAAACCCTTTTCCCGTATTAACAATAAATGAAGCTGCAGGAGACAACAGATGATTATCAAAGGTCGCAGCCAGACGCAATTCCAGCATTCCCTGTTTTATGTGGCCGGTTAAAAGCATGATGTTTCCGATGTAAAGGTGTGGAACACCCGAAAAAGGATTCAGCCTTGTGGCCATTGCGAGATATGGCAGGGGATTTGAACCTCCTGTATTAAAGAAGTAAACCCCTCCAATCATTGGCAGATAATAATCAGCGGGATGAGAAATTATTGCATTTTTCAATTTTCCTTTAGTGAAATAATCTGAATCGTTAGAATTTAAAGCCCTTTTAGTCTCTCTTTTCTGAAAGTCCAGACTCTTGTCATAATTAAAAAAGGCGAGGGAAGTCATAATAACACTAAGGGTCAAAAGAACTCCGATTAATCCTCTGCTTATTTTTATAAAGGGCTGTGAATTACGATATTTAATGCTTATTTTATTTGTTGTAACAACAGCCAGCAACCCAGTTGCAATAATTGCAACTGCAGGAATTTCAAGATTAAAATCCACAAGGTTGTGAACAGAGACAGCAGCAAGGGCGGCAATTGATACAATTTTATAAGTTGAAAGTACGGCTTTTTTCATCACTTTTAAAACTGCAAAGATAAATCCAAAAATAAAAACAGATCCGGCAACCAAACCGTAATCTGCAAGCAATTGAACAATGATATTTTCTGCATGGGTAAAAGTTACTGTGGCTCCCCAATTACTAAAAATGGGAAACCCGCTGATAAAGCAGCCCCTGCCCACACCAAAAAGCCAGAAATGTTTAATTAAAGGAAATGACTCTTTAACTATTTCGATCTTTTTATGTTCACCGGACATGAACTCCCCGATAATTGCATCCTGTGATGCAAAGAGTCCAAGCCCAAGAGCACAGGCTATTACAAAGGGCATCCATGTTAACTGTTCAGGAGAGATTCCGGATGACTGATGTTTTTTATTTTTTAAACTCCGCCTGATGTACAACATGGACACCATAACTATTATCCCGATTAAAAATGCGGCAATCCCGCCCCTTGAAAGTGTTAACAGAACAGATGCCCCCAAAAAAACAAATCCCGAATAGAGAATCATTTTTATGGTTTTATCACGCTGCTTTAAAGCAAGCCCCATAACAGCCATGGAACAGATGTAAAGATATGCCGCCATATGGTTTTCATTTAACAATGGAGCGCTTATTCTTTCACCTCTTACACCTAAATCAACAGGTGTGTAGATACCATAAACCTGTTTTAAAAGAAGAATCTTGTGAGCGATCAATATTGCCGCAGCTATTGCACCGGCAGTTGCTATTACCTTCAAAACAAATTTTGCGCTGTCTCGCCTGATAATTTTCTGTGTTGTCAGATAAACGGATAAATAGGCAATAAGCCTGGCAACCTCTGTAACTGTCTGATGAACATCAATTGACAGCGGCATAAAAAAAGAGAGCCTGCCACCAGCAACTCTGACAGCAGATTCTCTTATCTCATAAGCATACGGGGAGAAAAATTTTACTAAAAATGCCGGAAGAGGGATTATCTGAAAAATAGAAAAACCAATCATCATTAAAAATAGAGAACCTGCCAAATCCAGTTTTATCGGGCTTCCCGTAAAAATAAAAGCGTACAGGGCAGTAGATAAAATACCTATTATTCCAAGACTCCACCAGTGAACTCCACCAAGAAGTATCATAGGCAAAATCAAAAGAAGCGCATAAATAGTCAGACTGAGTCGGGTCCGGGCCAAAATTGTAAATCCTGTTTAGTTGTTTAAAATGCAGGTTCGAGATTACTCAATTTTTAAATAATTTAAACCTTAAAATAACCGTGATTATCTTTACTGCATTTTACACTAATAATGCAAAAAATACATAGCCCTGCAAGATTATTTATTAAAATAAACAGGTTGCTTTTTAGATAATTTTATAAAGAGTTTCTACAGGATAGAAATAATTGCTCAATTTTTAAATAATAGAGCTTTTGCCAGCTAAATTTGTAATTAACTCTAATTAGCTGCTCTTTTTTCCACTTTACCGGAACGCAGACAGCGGGTGCAAACACGGATTCTTGTTGCGGTTCCGTCAATTTCTGTTTTAACTTTTTGAATGTTTGGTTTGGATACCTTGCGTGTTTTACGGTTTGAATGACTAACAAGATTTCCAGCCAAAGGGCCTTTTCCACATATTTCACATTTATTTGACATGCCTAACCTCCATTGGGTAGCTAAATAACAAATCGAGCCAAACGAGCTACCACTAAAATTTGATTAAATCAACAGAAAAAACCCGATAAAGGGATATTTCACCCTTTTATGACATTTTTTTACTGTTAATTCTATTTGATTAAAACTTTTATCGCTTTCATGATAATTTTTTCATGATCAAAAGCCAGTTCAGGCAAATGATTCATATCAAAAAGCTCCGCCTCTTTTGCATCATCTCCCCCTTTGGGAAATAACTCATCATGAACAACCGCCCCAAATGCCACACAAATATTTCTTCCTCTGGGATCCCTGCCCGGAGTTCCAAATGCTCCAATCTCCTTAACAGAATCAACAGCAATACCTGTCTCTTCTAAAAGTTCTCTTTTAGCGGCAGCATCAAGATCTTCATCCATATCAACAAATCCCCCGGGAAGTGCCCAGCAATCTGCAAATGGATCATTCTTGCGTTTAATCAAGAGTAATTTGAAAATGTTATCAGGTTCCGCTTTTAAAATAACCGTATCCACAGTTACCATTGGTCTTGGATATTTGTAACAGTATGTCATGATTAAAAAAGGCAGATGGTTATTTAGATTTAAGAAAAGTGTTGATTGCTGCTGCGGCTTTACGACCGTGATCAATAGCTCTTACAACAAGTGAAGCACCTGAGGAAGCATCACCTGCGGCAAATACCCATGGCTGACTTGTCTGATAGTTATCAGTCTTAATATTTCCTCTCTCATCAAGTTCAAGAGTCATATCACTTACAAGTCCATCATGTTTTACATGTACAAACCCCATAGAGAGAAGTACCAGTTCGGCCTTCAGTTCAAAGTCGCTGCCTTCAACCTCTTTAAAACTCCACTTGCCATCATTATTTGTCCATTCAACTTTACAGCATTCAATTGATTTAACTCCGGAAGAGTCACCTTTAAACGCTTTTGTTAAAATGCTCCACATTCGTTCACATCCCTCTTCCTGAGATGAACTTGTACGAAGTTTATTGGGCCATAAGGGCCATGGAGTTGAGGGATCTCTTTTCTCTGGTGGTCTGGGCATAATTTCAATCTGAGTTACACTTTTTGCACCATGACGTATTGAAGTTCCAACACAGTCACTGCCCGTATCACCACCGCCGATAACAACAACATTTTTACCACCGGCAAGAATATCGCTCTTTCTTACGGGCTCATCAGAGACTCTCTTATTTTGCTGAGACAAAAAGCTCATGGCAAAGTGAATGCCATCAAGATTACGGCCTTCAACATTAAGATCCCTTGGGACACCGGCCCCTGCGGTTATGCAGACAGCATCATATGATTTTTTTAGATATTTTACAGAGATATCTTTTCCTGCTTCAATACCGGTAATAAAATGAACACCTTCGGCAATCATCTGCTCCATACGACGATCGATAATTTTTTTATCAAGTTTGAAATCGGGAATACCGTATCTTAAAAGACCGCCAACCTTGTTGCTCTTTTCGTAAACATCAACTTTGTGGCCCTCTCTTGCAAGCTGCTGTGCACAGGCGAGACCCGCAGGTCCTGAGCCAACAACAGCAACACTTTTGCCTGTTTTTTCCTCAGCAATCAGAGGCACGATCCAGCCCTGTTCAAAACCTTTTTCTACAATCTGATATTCAATATGCTCAATTAACACAGGATCTGAATTTACATTTAGAGTACATGACTGCTCGCAGGGAGCGGGACAGACTCTTCCTGTAAATTCAGGAAAGTTATTTGTAGAATGAAGATTTTTACAGGCTGCTTCCCAGCGTCCTTTATAAACCATATCATTAAACTCTGGAATTCTGTTATTTAATGGACAGCCTGAAGTATGACAAAACGGTATTCCGCAGTCCATACATCTTGCGGCCTGCTCAACAAGCTGCTCCTGACTGTGAGGTACATTTACCTCGTTGTAGTCTTTAATGCGCCTGCCAACTGGACGATGCTGAACATCGGTTCTTTTAATATCAATAAATCCTTTTGGATCACCCATCGTAAACCTCCTCAGTCATCGAAGGACTCTCAGCGTTTCTCTCTTCATTTTCGCGAATTCGTTTTAAAACTCTTGCATAATCAACAGGCATAACTTTAACAAAACGTCCAATCATATTTTTCCATGAATCGAGAATCCATTTTGCATGGGTGCTGCCAGTGTATTCATAATGTCTGCTAATAAGAGAATAAAGCACATCAATATCTTCTTTTTTCCAGACACTCTCGACGTCAACCATATCAAGGTTGCATCTTGTATCAAAAAGCTGCTGATCATCAAAAACGTAAGCCACACCACCGCTCATGCCCGCTGCAAAGTTAAATCCTGTGCCTCCAAGAACAACAACAATACCGCCGGTCATGTATTCACAGCCATGGTCACCCACACCTTCAACAACCGCCGTAGCGCCGCTGTTTCTTACACCAAAACGCTCTCCCGCAATACCGTTGATATAAATCTCACCCTCTGTGGCACCATAAAGAAGTGTATTTCCAACGATAATATTTTCAAACTGATTGTATGGAGCTTCCGGAGGAGTCTTAACAATAATTTTTCCGCCGCTTAAACCTTTGCCCAGATAATCGTTGCATGCTCCTGTAAGCTTCATTGTAACACCGTGAGCTAAAAATGCTCCGAAACTCTGTCCCGCAGAACCCTCAAAATTCAGCGTGATAATATCTTCGGGCAGTCCTTTTTCACCATGTTTCAGAGCAATCTTATTTGATAAAATTGTACCAACTGTTCGGTTTACATTTCTTAAAGGAATTGAAATTTCAACAGGCTCTTTAGTATCTATTGCGTTTTGAGCCTTTTTGATAATCTCCCAGTCAATGTGACCATCAAGCTTGTATGGCTGTTTCTGGGTTCTTCTGATATCGGTTCCCTCCGGAACTTCAGGTCTGTAGAGAATTGCAGAGAGGTCAAGCCCCTGTGCCTTGTAGTGATTTATGGCTTTAGTCATTACGAGATAATCAGAGCGTCCAATCATATCATCAACTGTTTTAAAGCCAAGTTCAGCCATAATCTCTCTAAGCTCCTGTGCGAGAAATTTAAAATATGTCTCAATGTATTCAGGCTTGCCCATGAAATTCTGTCTAAGTTTGGGATGCTGTGTTGCGATGCCATAAGAGCAGTTCCCAAGGTGACACTTTCGTAAAAGAGTACATCCCATTGTAACTAGAATTGCAGTTCCGAAGCCAAACTGATCAGCTCCAAGAAGTGCGGCAATTGCAACGTCACGACCGGTTCTTATTCCGCCGTCAGCCTGAACTCTTGTACGATCTCTCAGTCTGTTCATAACAAGAACCTGCTGAGCTTCTGCAAGACCAAGCTCCCAGGGAGCACCCGCATGTTTAAGTGAAGACAGAGGACTCGCACCTGTGCCGCCGTCATAACCGCTGATTAAAACCTCATCAGCATTACCCTTTGCAACACCCGCAGCAATTGTTCCCACTCCAACTTCAGACACGAGTTTAACAGAAACTTTAGCCTCAGGATTGGAACACTTGAGATCAAAAATAAGCTGCGCCAAATCCTCGATAGAATAAATATCATGATGAGGAGGTGGCGAAATAAGTGTCACACCTGGAGTTGAATGTCTCAGAGCTGCAATTTCCTCAGATACTTTATGTCCCGGAAGCTGTCCACCTTCGCCGGGTTTTGCACCCTGAGCCATTTTAATCTGAATCTCTTTTGCATGGGCCAGGTAATTTATTGTTACTCCAAACCTTCCGCTTGCCACCTGTTTGATAGCACTGTTTTTTGAATCACCGTTTGGCTCAAGAGTGTACCTTGAAACAGCTTCGCCACCTTCACCGGTGTTGCTCATACCACCAAGCCTGTTCATTGCTACAGCCATACACTCATGGGACTCTTTACTGATAGAACCATGGCTCATGGCACCTGTGCAGAACCGTTTTACAATCTCATCAACAGATTCAACTTCATCAATCGAGATTGATTTGCCCTTTTTAAATTCAAACAGACCTCTTAAGGTGCTTCTGCTTTTACTTTCGTCATTTGCGGCTTTTGCAAAATCGTCATAAGCGGTTTTATCATTATTCCAGGCTGCATGCTGCAGTCTCGAAATTGTGGTGGGGTTCCATTTATGACGCTCTCCGTCCGTTCTGTATTGATAGCGGCCGTCAAAATCCATCTCTTCAGCACCGGGAGCTCTTTTAGCATAACCGTTTGCATGATGTTTAAGGGCATCTTCGGCAATAACTTTTAAACCAATACCGCCAACTCTTGAAGTAGTACCTGTAAAATATTTATCAATAACAGACTTATTAATACCAATGGCCTCAAAAAGCTGCGCTGCGTGATAGCTTCTAAGAGTACTTATTCCCATTTTGCTCATTGTCTTGAGCATACCTTTTTTAACTGCGGAAATGTAATTGTCCACAATTTTAGAAGGAGACATAGTGGCAGGAATATCTGTCTGCAGCTGAAGCTGTCTAAACGCTTTAAACACCATGTAGGGGTTTACCGCATTGGCTCCAAAACCTGTAAGAAGGCAAAAATGCATAACCTCTCTGGCTTCGCCGGTCTCAATAACAAGTCCGGCTTTGGCCCTTAATTTTCTGGCCACAAGACTTTTATGAAGATGTGAAACTGCAAGAAGTGAAGGGATAGGAGCTTTAGTCTCAGAAATATTTCTGTCGCTAATAATAATTAAAGAGGCATCATCCTCTTCAATTGCCTTGACAGCCTGTGCTGTAAGATTCTCAAGCCCCTCCTCAAGAGCTTTTTGTGCATCACCAGTATCAGCATCAAAAAGGGACTCTATTGTTGAAACTTTAAAATCCTCTCTATTCACACTTTTCAGCTGAACGATATCCTCATTGGAAAGCACCGGATGGGGAAGTTTAAGCTGCCTGCAATGTGCGGGAGTCTCATCAAGAATATTCTGCCTTCTGCCTGTAAAAGACATGAGGCTCATAACAAGCTCCTCCCTCAAAGGATCGATTGGAGGATTTGTAACCTGAGCAAACATCTGTTTAAAGTAATCAAAAACGCTTCTCGGTTTGTCACTCATAACTGCAAGAGGCTCATCATTTCCCATTGCTCCAATAGGCTCCTGGCCGTTTAAAGCCATTGGTAAAAGAAGAGTTCCAAGCTCTTCTCTATTGTAGCCGAAGACCCTCATTTTACTCATGTAGTTTTCGCTGTCTTCAGGAAGTTCCGAAGCGGCTTCAAACATACCTCTCAGCTCAATTTTGTTTTCTTCAAGCCATCTGTGATATGGTTTCTGTCTTGAAATTTTACCTTTGATTTCGCTGTCAGTAATAATTCTCTGCTCTTTTGTATCAACCAGAAACATTTTTCCAGGCTGTAATCTTCCGCGAGTTGCAACCTTCTCAGGAGGAAACTCAATAACACCGGTCTCACTGCCAACAACAACAAGACCGTCAGTTGTCACAAGAAAGCGTCCTGGTCTAAGACCGTTTCTGTCAAGGGTTCCCCCAAGAAAACGTCCGTCTGTAAAAATAAGGGCTGCCGGTCCGTCCCATGGCTCCATTATTGCAGCGTGATACTCATAAAAAGAGCGTTTGTATCTGCTGATATGATATTTTGCCCCAAAAGCTTCAGGAACAAGCATCATCATTGAGTGGGGAAGACTTCTTCCGTTCATATTTAAAAATTCAAGCATTCTGTCAAAGCTGGCAGAGTCACTGTCTGTCTCATCAAGAAGGGGCAGAAGATCCTCAATATCGTCTCCGAACACTGGACTTTTAAGGGTATTTTCCCTTGTTCTCATGTGATTGAGATTTCCTGACAGAGTATTAATTTCGCCGTTATGGGCAATGTATCTAAATGGCTGAGCCAGCTTCCAGTTGGGAAGAGTATTTGTACTGTAACGCTGGTGAATAACCGAAATAGCCGACGTTGTACGCTCATCCATGAGATCAGGATAGTACTCAAAAAGCTGCTGAGCCATAAACATGCCCTTGTAGCAGATTGTACGGCTGGACATGCTTGGCATGTAAAAATCCTCACCACTCTCCCCAACAGTTATTACAACATGTTTTTCGGCCCGTTTTCTTGCGAGATAAAGTTTTCTCTCAAGCTCGATACCGCTTAAACCTTCACTTCCGATAAAAACCTGCTCAGTGTAAGGCTCGGACTCAAGAGCCAGAGGGCCCAGACCGTCGGGAATTACAGGAACTTTTCTGGTACCGATAACAGTTAAACCGTGATGTTTAATGGAATCATTAAGAATTTTACTGCAGGTCTCCCTTACAGAATCATCCTTTGAATGAAACACAAAAGCAACTCCGTAAGTACCTTCCTCAGGAAGTGAAAAACCCAGTTTTCCGCATTCAGCCTGAAAAAAGTCATGGGGAATCTGAAATGTAATGCCTGCACCGTCACCGGTAACATTATCAGCACTTGCAGCCCCTCTGTGGTCCAGATTCAAAAGAATCTGTCTTCCATAATCAACAATAGCATGTGACCTCTCGCCGGAAATATTGGCTACAGCGCCAATTCCGCAGGCATCATGCTCCCTTCGGGATTCATACAACCCCTGATCTTTAAAATAATTTTGCATATTATTTCCTGTTCCTGTTTTGTATTTGCAAAAAGCTCAAATATAACAAGCGTTTAAACCTAGTCGAATAAAACTGGTCAACAGTCGAGCTAACACGATTTACACGTAAAGTTATGATACGTAAAGAGTAAAATTATCATCAAACGACAATCTTTAATTATTTTACAGATTCATCTGAAAATCTGTTCAGCACAAAACAGTGGGGTTTTATCACATCATCCAACCGAATAAATCAAAAAGCGAATCAAAAAATTTACTGCACAAGTGTGCACTAATTAACTTATCGTGGAAATAACTGGGGTTTAGGAATTTCAAAACACCAAACCTTGAACATTCCACTAAAAACCGTTACCTCAATTAACAAATAACCAAATAATATCATAAGCTTACAGTTCAAAAAACTTCTCACCAAACCTTGAATATCATTGCTTCTCGGTATCAGTACTGCAAATAATCAAATTTTTCAAACAACACTTGATCAGTCTAACATTTTAACCGCAAATTTAAAATAATTTTTAAAGCATAATTTTCAAAGCATCATTATAAAAGATACTATTTTTTTTATTTTGTTTTATGATAAAATCTACTTACGAACTTAATTTAATGAAAGGGATTTGTTCAAAGTCCCCAAAGTCCCTGCCCCGGTTAAGTTCTCAAAGTCCCTGCCCCAAAGTCTCTACCCCGGTTAAGTTCTTAAGGCTCCTTAAAAAATGACAAACCGAGCTGTTTTTAGATTATTTTTGACAACTTTCAGGTGTTTCTTTTTTTATAAAGTAGCCAGAGCAGTCTGCTTTTTCTTTTTTAAAAGACTTTTTGTGTGAGTAGACGCAGGTGTCGGGAGCCATCAAGTTATTTGGGCTTATCTTTATCTTTTTTATCAGTGGCGATTTATCTATTTATCTTATCCGGGGCTGCATTTTACTCCGTTGTAGATTCTCATGGCGTAGGTTCCTGCTGGAAAAACGGTTTGCGGGTCTTTTGTTTTTTTCCATATTGCCAAGGCTTTGTAATACTCTGCTAAAAATGATTTGTTTCTGGCGATTGCTTCTATTCGACCCCATTTGTTTTTGCATGCAACCCGTGGATTCATATTTCGGTGTGATGCCTGAGTGCGGGGGCTTGCAGAGCATTTTTGTTTTAATACTTCTGCAACTCCCATAAACCTCCGTCCCTCTCTCCGC
>JAFGVO010000094.1 GCA_016937935.1 Deltaproteobacteria bacterium
ATTAGGAAGTGGAGGTAAAATAATTTCAATTTATTAAAATCTTATAAATACAGAGTTTCATAAGCTCGCTCAGCGTGAAGTGATGACTTTGATTGCCGATGACAGTCTTGAATTTGCAGGTACAGGAGACGCAGGTTTTGCCTATCAGTTTAATGGTGTCAAGGGTGATGCAGAATACATATCACCTGTGCTTGACGGGGGGACTGCCGCAAAATGGGGAAAGGTCTATTACACTGTTAAAGGCAACATAACAGTCACTGCCAGAAGCGGAAACAGAGAGCTTCCAGGCAGTGACTGGACCCTGTGGTCACAATCAATAAAATCGGGAACATCCCCAGGTGTAAAGAGTGCACGGTATATTCAGTTTAAAATATCTTTTTTAAATAGCAGCGACGCGACCTTTTATAGAGTGGCTTTAAATTACAAATCTAAAAATGAGAGAGCAAAAATCAGTAATTTTAACGCCGGTACCAGATTTGCCGATTCTAAAAAAACAACTGATAACAGTGATACAACAAGCGAAATCAGCAAACGGACAATTACAGGCAAGCCTGATGATGAAAATAAAAAAGAGATTGTATTATCCTGGACAGTTAATAATCCTGATGAAGATAAATTGAGATACAAACTCTACTTTAAAAATGAGAAGAGCGATTTATGGATGCCCATTTTTAAAGAGGACTACATCTACACAGGCGTCCGTTATACCTGGGATACAAGCCAGACTCCGTCAGGCAGATACGAGCTTAAACTTGTTGCTGATGATTCTCCGTCAAATAATTTTTCTGATGTATTAAAAGACGAATACATCTCTGTGCCTGTTGAAATTGATAATCACCCTCCCATAATTAAGACTCTTGTTTATAAAAACGGAATAATCACCGGCTCTGTTTCAGATGATTTTTCTAATATTGCTGCTGTTATGTATGCAATAGACAACGACCCTTTTTTTTACGCCGAATGTAAAGATGGTGTCTGCGACAGCACCAAAGAGGATTTTAGTTTTACCCCCAGGCCCGAGCCAGCTGAAGGGCCACACATTGTAACTGTAAAAATATGGGATACCGCCGGTAATTTTTCATTAAAAGAGTTAGAGATTGTTTTTTTAAAATGAGTGTTGAAACAGCAGCATCAAGGTTGCAAAATAAAAAGTGCGCACTCTCAATGTCCTCAGGCTTTTTTGGCTTTTACCATCATGCAGGGGTTTTAAAAGCACTTGCACAAAAGGGGGTAAAGCCTGTAAAGGTTAGCGGTACAAGCGCCGGGTCAATTGTTGCGGCTCTGTATGCAGCTGGGGTTGATGCCGACACAATCTGCAAAAAATTATTGCAGATAAAACGGAAAGACTTTTGGGACATTCAGTTTCCTTTCACAAAAAACGGCTTCGGCTGGCTCGCAGGAGAGAGGTTTGCAAAAATACTAGATGAAATGCTCCCTGTTAAAGAGTTTAGTCAGTGTAATATTCCCTTGCATGTTGGTGTCTACCAGATGGAGACAGGGCGTTCCAGACAACTGTCAGATGGCAACATGGTACAAGCAGTAAGAGCCTCATGCGCTGTTCCATATCTGTTCAGCCCGGTAAAAATTAATAACAGCCTCTATTGGGACGGAGGCTTTGCAGAAAAAACTCCCCTTGGCAAATACGTAAACGACACAGATATTGAAACAGTAATAATTTCACTAATGCCCCCAAGAGAAGAGCACGGAGGAAAAAAAGTAAAAAAGGGCCTCCTGTCAGGAGTAAAATTTTTTGCAGACATCCCGTTACAAGAGAGAATCGAGCGGGACAAAAAAGCTGTACAGCTTATAAAAGAAAGCAACAAAGAGGTGTTCACCCTCTCCCCAAAAAGAGTATGGCTAGGCCCCTTTTCATTAGAAAAAGCCGAAGAGTCAATAAACTATGCATACGAACAAACAATAAAAATCCTGGAATCCCAAGCAGGTCAAGTTTAGCCCCCAAACCGTAAGGAGGTAGTTAATCTGCCGCCCAAACCCCATCTCCCACTGTATATTATGTTATAGAATGTAGGGCGGTAGTTAATCTGCCGCCGAAACCCCCACTTTTAAAATAGTACTTAATAAATTTCTAAAATCTTGACAAAATAACAGTACAAAGTAAATTTTCAATCAGCTGCTAATAACCAAAAAGCAACAATGGCCAACATAGCTCAGCTGGTAGAGCAACGCATTCGTAATGCGTAGGTCGTCGGTTCAAATCCGATTGTTGGCTCTAATAAAAATAAACTCAAAAGGCTATGCCATTCAAATAAAATGTGTCTAAATTGCTATCATAACGATGAGCTATCAACTCAAGGGGACGGTCCTGCGATTCTGCGATATTTGCGGGTTTTCACTGTTGGTAATTCTGTTGAAAAGGCTATGCCATTCAAATAAAATGTGTCTAAATTGCTATCATAACGATGAGCTATGGGACTTGTGACTAGACCTTAAATAAAGAAAAGATGAATACAGGGGGTCAGACCCCGGACCCAGGGATAGTAACCCAAGCACGCTTCCTGTTTGCAGTGACGGTAAATGTGATTCCCCTGAAAACAGTACAAACTGTCCATTGGATTGCCCCTGAGAGGAATTGATTTTAGAACTTAACCCTCGGGGCGGCGGATTCTTTTCCGTTTGATGACATGTCCCAGAAGTGGCAGGTGCCTTTATGAATTCTGAAAATAAAAACTTCTGTGTCCGGCATTACTGATTTATTTGCAAGTACCCACGGGCGTTCTTCGTAAAGGCGTTTTTCAAGTTCTTTATCGTTAACAAATTCTGCTGTTCCGTTAACTCTAAGCATTTTGCTGTCACCGAGTTGTCCGTTGCTTGAATGGAATGCCGCTTCAACTGCACCGTTTTGCTCTATCTGTTTTGCAAGAGATTTAATAGATGCAGTGTGATAATAAAATCCTGTTTCGTCCGCAAACCACATAAGCATTCCTCTAACGTGTGGTGTTTTGTCCTCTACAGTGGCAAGCCAGGTTACAGGGTTCTGGTTGGCAAATTCAATTACATCATTTATTTCTAACTGTTTGCTTTCATTCATGGCTCATTCCTTTCATCTGGTTGTCCATTAAATAAACAGTAGTCAGAAAATATATGTAAATCTTTCACTATTCTGTTTTTTGTTTGCACTATTCTCTCATGGAGATTTTTTTTCGATATTCTGTGGGGGAAACGCCAAATCTGTTCTGGTAACACCTTGAAAAATATGAGGAGCTGTTAAATCCGCACTGGAGAGCAATTTCGGTGGCGTTTTTATTAGTATCTCTCAAGTAACGTCTGGATCTTATGAGTCTTAGCTCCTGGAGATATTCAATTGGAGCAGTCCCTAATTCTTCTTTAAAAACTTTTGCAAACTGCGAAGATGACATGCGGGAAATTCTTGCAAGTTCGACAACTGTTATTTTGTCTTCCAGGTGTTTGTGCATAAATTCAACAGCAAGATTTGCCGCCATTCTGAAATCCACTTTTTCATCCATTTTTTCTACTGCAAGAATCTGTCTGATAATAAGGTGAACAATTTTTTGTCCTGTGGCCTGTAAAAGAACTTCATAACCCGGGGATTTTTCTTCGTACTCGGCCATAAACTCCCTTAAAGCGGCATGAATTCGTTCCGTGGATTCATAAACATTTCCCCTCTGTTCACTTATTTTTTTGTTATAGGTTTTTAATTGCAAATTAAAATATGATGAAGATACCATTATGGCAACATAGCGTGTGGGGATATCAAGAGGCAGTTCCTGATGGGGAACATCCGGTGAAAATGCAGAGAATGTGCCAGGAGTTGAGCGCATAATTTTTTCGTCAACTTCAACCTGGCAAAAATCATCAAAGGATACAATAAATGAAAATGCGGGATGGGTATGTGAAGGTGTTACCGCATAATAACATTGACCGCTTACGGGAACAAAAAGTCCAACGTCATCTGTAACTGCAAAATCCACATATTCAAAAGGGGCATCAGTAATATCCCCGACAAGTTTTTGGATAGTGTTCATTGGAAGAGTCATTTTAAAGTTTCTTCAGTAGTAATTGGCCTCATAATCAGATAGCTCAGCCTCCGCCCCCTGATGCAGTTACAAGGCAGTTATTACATTCTTTGTTAACGTCAATGATACGTTGGCAGTACTCCTTCTTTGAAACACTTGTCCATTGTCCGTCACCATCTTTTATTTTGGTAAATGAACCGCAACTTCCGCAAACAGAACAGAAGTACCATGCAATACCAGCTTCGCTCAGTTCAAGGGATGGTGACATCCAGTTGTCTGTTCCAGGATCCTCAGTATCGGGATAATGCATAGTATAACCAAAGCCATCTTCACAATCACCATAACAGCTGCAAGTTCCAAGACCTGCAATACAGCCAAGTATATCAGTGTCAGTCTCTGTTTCTGAATCTGCAATTGTGTTCGTGTCAATATCTGTATCTATGTCAATATCCGAGTTAGTGGCCGTATCAGTAATGGAACCAGTATCTGTTTGTGTATCAGTAACAGAGCCTGAATCAGAGTCTGTGCTAAAGTTTGAAGTTGAGTCTGTATTTGCATAAGTTTCTGAATCACTATCTTTAGCTGAACCGCCGGACTTGTAGCATGAAGTAATTACAAAACTTAAAGTTAGAAACATTAAAATTAAAGTTATGTTTTTTTGCATTATTAATCCTTATCTCAAGTTAACCGGTTAATATTAATAATTGTTAACTATAGTAATAATACACTTCAAGATTTAAAAATGTGAAGTAA
>JAFGVO010000095.1 GCA_016937935.1 Deltaproteobacteria bacterium
CAGCGACACAGTGGCAGACAGCGACACAGTGGCAGACAGCGACACAGTGGCAGACAGCGACACAGTGGCAGACAGCGACACAGTGGCTCCTTTATCAATATCATCGGTTTCTCCACAGGCAATACACAGAGAGATTGAGCAGGAGCTTGTTATTATTGGAACCGGGTTTGAAGATGGTCTTAATGTATCTCTTATTAACTCGACCAATCCTGAACTTGTTATTGAGCTTACGGGCGCTGTTGTGGCAATAGACGGCAACTCAATTACTGTAACTGTTTTACCCTATTCTGAAAGAGAGCAGGGGCTTTATGATATAGTTGTTGTTAATCCTTCATTAGATGAAGCAGCTCTTGAAAGTTCCTTGTTTATATCTGCTCAGCCACTGCCAACGGTTACTTTAGTTGAACCGGCTTTTGCATGGCAGGGTGACAGCAGTGATTCAATTTTATCTGATAGAACAGTTCAGATTACAGGAACAAATTTTATCAATACTCCCTGGGTAAGGTGGGTGAGTGTGGATGATCCCAATGTGAGCTTTGATGCTTTAGAAGTCTATTATATTGATTCCACAACAATAACAGCGGTTGTTCCATCTGAAACAGCTCTTATGCCCGTTGGCGATTATTATGTATGGGTTGAAAATCCTGATCGTCTTTCCGGACAGTGGATTAATGATGGAACTGATGAACCGGGAATTTTTCAGATTGTAGATATTCCTCCTCCAATGATATCTGCACTTGATCCTGTTCAATATCCTTTTAATGAGGATTGTTCGCCATTGACAGTATCAGGACTTCATTTTGATTCTGATGCAAAAATTTATCTTGTCGACACGGACAGCGAGATTGAACTTACTATTGATTCCATAACAGATACTGAGATTGTTACTTCTGTTCCTGCTGATACAGTTACTCAGGGGCTCTATCCCGTTAAAGTGGTAAACCCGGATGGGCAGTCTGATATTTTTTATGCATTTGAGGCAAGAAGCCCCACTTACGGACATCTGACAGGAGATTTTTTACCGCTTGAAACCACTTTGAACACCGCAAGAGAGCGTCATGGAATGAGTTATGGTTTTGATATTTATGGAGGAACCCACCTATATGTTTCCGGTGGTCTAAATGAAAGTAATGAAGTGCTTGGTAATATTGAGAGGGCATCTGTAAATATTTACGGTGAAGTTGGAGAGTGGACAACATTGAAGCAGTGGGGTGGTGTTGATAATCCAAGAGTTGATAATCTTATGAACACACAAAGACAAGGGCATGCGATGATAAGAAGTGGTAATAACTTTTATGTCATTGCAGGAAGCAGTCTGGACACCAGTATTGATGCGGAAATTCCAGAAGGAACTCTCAAAACAGTTGAGATGGCCTCAATGCTTGGTTCGGATACTATTGTAAAGGTGGCACCTCCTGTTAAAACAGGCGATGGAGATCTTCCTTTTGGAACCTGGTATTACCGGGTGACAGCTCTTGGAAGCCGGGGGGAAGGATTGCCTTCTAAAGAGGTTCAGATTTTAAACAGCGAGGGAACTCTTGAGGTATGCTGGGAAGCTCTTTCAGATGCGGAAGGATATAACATTTATAGATCAAAAGCAGCTGACGGGCGCCCTGGAACAGGGAGATTGCTCGCAACAGTTACTGAAGGGGAACTCTGTTTTTCTGATGACGGAAGTATTCATCCGGCTCCAGGGTTTGTATCAGCTTCAACTATGGAAAATGGTGCACTTGCTGACGGTATCTGGATTTATCAGATTTCTGCTGTTGTAAATGGTAATGAATCAATAGCCGGTTATAAAACTGTTGTGTCTACAGGTGATCAGGACCATTCAGTACAATTGTCATGGAGTGAGGTAATTGGAGCAACATATAATGTTTATAGAATTCCTGCGGCAATCACTGAGCAGACAGGAAATGAGAGTACATTTTTATTGGCTGAAGGCTTAACAGAACTTTCATTTACTGATGATGGAACATTAACTCCGGATAATACAATTTCTGCAGATAATGGTATTGTACCTCTCCCTGTTGGCAGCCTGAGCCTCTGGACAACACTTGATTCGGAACTTAATATTGACAGAGAAGGTGCCGGTGCAGCAGTAGTGGCAACTTTGTCTGGTAATATAATTTATGTTGCAGGAGGCAGACGTGATAATTCTGCCGAGGGAACAGATGATTATCTCGCATCAATTGAGTTTGCATCAGTAAATGCAGATGGAACCCTTTCCGGTTTTACAGAGAGTGCTGCTTTGATGAATACTCCCAGAGCTTATTTTTCTCTTCTTACAAATCAGGAATCCCGTATGAGTTCTGTTTCGGATGAAATTTCTTATGTTGATGATTCTCAAATATTTCTTATTGCATCTGCAGGTGACGACAGTTTTGATCCGTTAACAAATAATACCGGACTTGGAACAATTGAAATAGCGGAGATTAACCCGGCAGATGGATCTCTTAATCCCTTTGTTGTTCAATTGTCCGATCTTGAAAAGGGGAGAATAACATATGCAAACAGGAGCGTTGTTGTTGGAGATTATTTATATGTTTTTCCAGGTGTCGATACTGAAGATTCAGGTGTTGATGCCGGCCTTATTGATTTAGAACCTTCTCCTTTAAACTCCGTAAGCAGTCGTTTTGAGATTGTGTTGTCCGATCCTTTGTCTGACCCATATGAAGATATTTTATCAAATTATATGGCTTCAAATGGCGGATTTGATGTGCTTCGCTCATACTATGATATGGTGAGGGTTAATTCAAATATCTATGTTACAGGGGGAAATGACGGTAACGGACCTTTAGCTTCTATGGAATATATTTCTCAATAGAGGGGAATACATTTCTCAATAGAGGGGAATATATCTCTCAATAATATTCAAATCTGACTTCCTTGTCATCAAAGTCGACAATTTGGTCGAGCAAATCAATTTTTTATAAAAAATAATCAGTAATTATTGAATAGTTGCGTTATATTTATACTTGGTATGCAGTTTGCATTTTAATTTTACGAGGATAGATTTTTTATTATGAAATTTAAACGTCATCAAATTACAATTAGTTTAACAGTTATGTTTATTATTCTGTTTTCGTTTTCTGTGCATGCAAAGCAGCCTGTTTTGGATGTTTCCAAAGATAAATCTCCAGCCACTTTTGTAGATAAAAATGGGGATGGAATAAATGATGGCAGCGAGTACAGATTCAGGCATAAAAATCGTGGTCGTCATAGTTTGAAAAATAGAAATCTCAATTATAAAAAGGGAGCTCCCAATACAGATAAAGCTACCCCGCATAAAAATTAACAAGCTGCTTTTAAGAATTATTGTATTTGTAAATGAAAAAAATTACCCCTGAATTTAAATTACTCATTATTATTTTTTTACTGCTGTTTAATCTTGAAAATGCCATTGGTGCCGATCTCTTTGGAGATGCGGGGCTTAGCGGCGAATATTCAAGTAATATTTATATGAACATGGAAAAAAGTCCTGATTTCTTTTTAGAGCCATCTTTAAATGCCGGAATATTTTTGGGCGGGGATTTTATTGGGGGCTATGAGGGAATGGCTGATATATTTACCAATAATAGAGATCTGTTTTATCACAATCATGAACTGTATATTGAGTGGAATCCCGTGTGGGGCGATGATGATGAAAACGGTTATTACATCAATCTTTATATTGAAACAGGAAGAAATACCCGTCGATTTGCATCAGTTAATATTTTAAAGCCCGGCCTTGATACCGGCATAACCCTTGAGCCAAGAAGCTGGTTTAGATGGAATATGTCCGCATCTTATAACTACAATTATTTTTATGATGATATTTATTCCAGCTCTTCAGATACTTTTGTTGATACTTCAATTACATTTACTCTCCCTGCACGAACAACAATTACGCCTCTTGTATCTTATGGAATCAGAACTTTTACATATTCAAATATGCTCAAAACCGACACCCCTTATGATCAGGAGATTATTGCAGGAGTGCATTTAAGTCAGAATCTGTGGAGAGGAGGAGGTCTTCAGGGTGATTATAAATACAGGTACAGCTTTGGGGATAATGCACTAATCAGTACAAAGATAAATGAGCTTGAATTCAATTATATTGGTGAGGACTTTTTATTTACCGGGCATTATGCAGGTCTGATATTCAAGCAGATTTTCCAAAATGGTCTTGAGGTTGGAGCCAAAGCTGATTTCAGTACCAAATCATATAATGGATTTGAAAATTTTGATATAAATGAGCTGCCAACAGGAATTATGCGTTATGATCAGGTATTGACCGGAGGAGGGTGGCTCATGTTTACCCGTTTTGTTAAAGAGAGCGAACCCGAATCAACTCCTGAATTTTCAACCAGTCTGTCATATTTTTACGAGAGACAATGGTCAAATAATGACTGGTATAATACTTCTGCCAATATTATAAATCTTGAGATTAAATTATCCTGGTGATTTAGAGAAATAAAAAACAATTGAGTAAAATCATACATGAAAAAGAGTCTTTTTCACAATTATCAAATTACAATATATGTTAAATTTCATTTAAGTAAGGTGTTGTCCTTATGACTTGTATTTAGAATTATTTATTATTAGTTGGAGTTATTACAATGTTAAAAAAAATGTTTATTATTCTATCTCTTCTCTTTTTACCATTCGCCTGTGCTGAAGGAACCGTAGCAATGGATGATGAGCTTCCATCGGACACATCTGACACAGACACAGATACAGACACCGACACAGACACGGATACTGACACGGATACTGACACGGATACTGACACTGACACAGACTCAGATTCAGATTCAGACAGTGATGTCGGTGGCTGTGGTACCAATGAGGGAGACTGTGATTCAGATGGTTCCTGTAAAGATTTCTTGACCGATACAGCTAATTGCGGTGGATGTGGAACAACTTGTGACGGTGGTACGCCACTTTGTGTCGACGGTACATGCGCTGCATGTGAAGACGACACACTCTCACGGTGCGAAGGTCTTGATGCGTGTGTTGATCTGACAAGCGATGTTTCCAATTGCGGCGAGTGCGCTAAAGCGTGTGATACAGATGCACCGTTTTGTGTGGAAAGTTTATGTTCTGAATGTGAATCAGCGGATTTGACTAAATGCGACGGTACCTGTGTTGATCTGACGACTGATCCAGCCAATTGCGGTGTATGCGGAAAAATCTGTGAAGCTCCCACTCCAGTTTGTTCCAATAGTACATGTGTGGATTCCGTACCAATGGATTTAGTAGATAACACCACAATAACTCTAACTGTTGGTGTTTATAATTTAACTCCAACCTGTTACGGCAGCCAAGGTCAGTTTAATGGCAATGATGGTACAATTATGTTTGAAGGTACAGAATATGTACTCACCACAAGCAACAATTACATTCCTGGCCTGACCATTCCCTCAGAACCATTTACTGTAGAAGTAACTGCCGGTACTGTAGAAATGAAATGCTGGTAAAAATCAGCTGCACTAATTAAAATAATTTATTTAAGACTATTCCAGATTTTTTGGGCTACTTTAAATACATCTCCGGCGCCTGCGGTTAAAAAGATGTCTCCTTCCCGCTGTATATATCAAGATGATTTTCTTCAATTTGAATTCATTTGTAAATCAACATAAACTGTAGTATTTTTAATTGATAACAATCAAAGCATATAATTCTACCAATTGGAGTTTAAAAAGGGCTTGCTGTAATGATTTAAAAATTTTTAAGTGGAGGATTCAAATGAAAATCAGATTATTTGCAATTTTAACCTGCGGACTATTTTTTACAGCTGCCTGTGGTACTTCTGAATTAAGCGGAGGCGATATAACTTTCGATACAGGTATGAATAAAGTGGACACAGAGAACGATTCTGAAGATACAGATACCGGTTCGGAAATTGATTTTGATACAGATGGCGGGACAGGTAGTGACTCAGGCAGTTGTTCATCTGAAACTTTAAGATGTTTTGGTGATAATATTCAAACATGCATTAAAGGAGTCTGGACTGACTGGTCAGAGTGCACTGTTCAGGGCTTAACCTGCTCCATGATTCAAGGTGTTCCAACTTGTTCTATAATGGTGGATACAGATTCCGGCACTTTTATAGATTCTGAAGTTTATATAGACACTGACCTTGGAATATTATTTATTGATGATGATAGTGATGGATTTAATGATGTTTTAGATTGTGATGATAGTGACAAAACTATTCACCCTGCAGCATATGATATTCCTGAAGATGGAATAGATCAGGACTGTGATGGTGCTGATGCGGTTATTTCCGATACTGACACTGGAAGTAAATAATATAGAGTTGATACCTGCTTAACATTACACTTTAAAGAATTTAAATAAATAATCAGATTTTTTTATTGAGGTCATCCCATATTTTTTGGGCTACTTTGAATACATCTCCGGCGCCTGCGGTTAAAAAGATGTCTCCTTTTTTTAGAAAGCTGCTTACTGTTTTTTCACTCTCTTCAAGATTCTGGCAGTATTGTGACTTTACCCCATTGGAGTTTATTTTTTCTGATAGAGCAATACCGGTGATTGTTTCGTCGCTGGTTTTGTCCCTTGCTGCATAAATTTTTGAAATAAAAACCTGATCTGCATCAGTAAAAGATTTTGCAAAATCATCAAATAACAGTTTTGTTCTCGATATCTGGTGGGGTTGAAAAAGAACAACTATTCGATTTTTTGGATAGCGTTCCTTAACACCTTTTAACAGAGCTTTAATCTCTGTTGGATGGTGTGCGTAATCGTCAATGACTGTAATCTCCCCGGCAGTGCCATATTTTTCAAAACGTCTCCCTACACCCTGATACTCTTTTAGAGCCTTTGACATGGCTTGTACATCTTTGTTGAGTGCGATGCCTGTTCCAATTACAGCAAGGGCATTTAAAATGTTATGAGCCCCAGGCATGCTCAAAGAAATTTCGCTTATCTTTTGACCTTTATAAATTACATCAAAAGAGTTTGATTCATGGTCTGACTTGATATTCTCGGCTCGCAATTCGGCTTTTTGGGAAAATCCGTAAGGGATGGTTCTGCACTCTGCCAAAGATGCGGCAATGGCCGCAGCATCACTGTCAATGCAATAAACAAGCGCTCCATTTTTATCTATCTGATTGATAAACTGTTTGAATGTGTCAATAATATCATCTATGCCGCTGTAAATATCAAGATGATCTTCTTCAATATTTGTAATGACTGCAACAACCGGTTTTAAATTTAAAAAAGAACGGTCATATTCACACGCTTCAGCTATAAAAAGTTCATGTCCAAGGCGGGAACCATTATCTTTTGATTTTACATTGCCCCCAATAATAAATGAAGGAGTTTGTCCGTCACACGAAAGAGCCTGAACAGTCATTGCGCTGGTTGTGGTTTTTCCGTGTGTTCCTGCAATTGCAATACCTGTAAAAGAGTTCATGATTATTCCCAGCATTTTTGCATATTTAATTACAGGAATATTTAATGAGGAAGCTTTTAAAATGTCAGGATTTTGAGGAGGTATTGCTGCGGTAGCAATAATAAAAGTTATATCGCTGTTAATATAGCTCCCATCCTGAATTGTATAAACATCAATAGCTTCTTTATTTAAACGCTCTTTTATAACGGGATCAATATTGGGGTCGCTCCCGCTTATATTAAACCCCTCATTTTTAAGAAGCTTTGCCATGGCATTCATTGCACTGCCGCCAATGCCGCTAAAAAAGATTTTAGCTCCAGGTTTAATCTGTTTAATATTTTCTATGTTAGTCATGTTTATTAACCTTAATTTTTTTCAGGTAGACATCATATCTTGTTGATTTACCTTTATATATAATGTCGGGATTTCTAACAAGCTCCTCAGCATGGAGTGATCTTTTTACAACAACCCGGCTTGAATGTTTAATTGCAAAATTAAAAAGTTCCACACTATCATTGTCAGGACCAACGATATGTTTAAATATCTCCATCTCTTTTCTTGATTTTGCAGTTTTTGTTTTAGGGGAGTACATGGGATCAATATAAATGGCATGGGGAGTATTGTTAAATACTTCAAGGTTGTGTGACCTGCTTGGATCCTCCGCAATAAATGTCAGTTTTTCATTTAAAACTTTGTTTAATACATCATCTTTTTGCGATGCTCTTAAAGCATCTTTGATTAGAATAGATACAGTTTTATTTCTTTCAAATCCAACAACCCGTGCGCCAAAATGTAAAAGCAGAATGGCGTCTTTACCTGTTCCGAATGTTAAATCCCAAATTGTGCTTATTTTGTTTCCTTTTATTCCAAGGGCTTTTGCAAAGGGTTCTTTTTTTAAAGAGTAGTTTTTAATACGGTGATAGTTCCACTGTTTAATCCAGTCAAAATTTATGCCGTTTCTTATGTCGTTGTTAAAATCATAAAGAGTCAGCATCCCTTTATGAACACCAAAAATATATGGAGTTTCAGGGGAACTGCAAATTTTAAGTTTGTATAAATCTGGAAAATTTATTTGATTATCATCTTCATTATTCCGTGGCAAAAATGCGGGTGCATTTTGGGAATAGTTAAAGTTTTGGAGATTTTGCATCAGGGATTGTAAAAGGAGATGTTTTATCCAGGTTTCCAACATGTTTATATCCTAAAACACTATAAATATTAATCGCTTTTGCTTTTCCTTTAACATTTACAGGGTCTAGTTTGATACTTTCAAACTGTTCTCCCAGCTTGTTAAATGTTGCATCACTTACAATAACCTGTCCGGCTTTTGCAGCAGAACAGAGTCTGGCGGCAGTATTTACTGTATCTCCAATTACTGAGTAGCTCATTGTTTTTGTTGAACCAATGTAGCCGGCAACAAGTTCTCCGGTATTTAAACCTATTCCAATATTAACAGGTTTAACTCCTTCTGAGACTCTTACTTTATTAAATTCTATAAGAGTCTTTTGCATGTCTACAGCAGCGCGTACAGCTCTCTGGGCATCATCAGGGTGAGAAACGGGGGCGCCCCAGATAACCATAATCTCATCTCCTACAAATTTATCAACAGTTCCTTCGTGCTTGAACGCAATTTCTACCATAAGTTCAAAATACTCATTTAGCATATGGAGAACATCTGAAGCTTCCATGTTCTCACTCATAGAGGTAAATCCTCTAATGTCCGCAAACAGAACGGTAGCTGTTCTGTTCTGGCCACCTTTTTCAACACTTAGAGAGCCATTCACCACCATTTCGGCAAGGTCTGGAGACATAAGTCTTGAGAATCGTTCACGGGTAAGAGTATCTTCCTGTATTTTTTTGCTCATTTTAATATTTGTAAGATATCTGGCTGCCTGAGTTCCAATGTTGGTAAGCAGCTGGAGATCTTTTTCTGAATAGGCGTTAACTGCAACTGAGGAGTCAATTACAATGCATCCAAGGAGTTCATCTTCCATTAAAATTGGTGCAGCCATTGATGAACGGATTCCCTGCATAATCATTGATTTTGCCTCTTTAAATCGATTGTCCATCTGAGCGTCAGAAGATAGAATTCCTTTTTTGTTCTCTTTAACCTGATTTATAAGAGTCGATGAAATAACCAGTTTCTCGCCCTGTTTTTTTAACTTATAAACAGAAGGAATTAATTCATCGGAGCCTTCTTCCTTTAAAAGAATTGCACCTCTGTCACAGTTTAAAAATTCAAATGTTCTATCAAGTATTTTTCTTAAAACTTCATCAAGTTGTAAATTGGGTTTGATATCTCTTTGAAGTTCGTATGTAACTCTTAATTTTTCGTAGTCGGCTCTAAGTTCTTTTTCGTCAAGAATCTCTTTTTCAGGGAGAAATCTATCTGTTACAGCGATTTGAGAGCGGATATGACTTTGAAGTTCTCCCTCTGAAACTGCAACCATCTGATCTGCCTGATCCATTTTGGCTTCACTTAAAAACATACATCTTGTGTTACCAAGCGTGATTTCGTCGCCATCACATAAGAGATGTTTACCAGATATTTTTTCCCGGTTTACAAAGGTGCCGTTTAGACTTCCTTTATCTTCAATGAGATATCCCTGTTTTGAATCGAATTCAATATATGAGTGGGTTTTGGATACAATTCTGTCCAGAATCTGAACATCATTTTGTGGAAGTCTTCCAAGACTGTTTCTATCTTTCAGTCTTGCTTCTCTTCTTCCCTCACTATCAAATATTACTAACTTTGCCATTTTTTTTTCCAATAACTTTTTAGCAATTACCTGTCTGTAACTGCAGGGTTCAATTTATTTGGTTGCATACGTCAATTAAGTCTATTGAACTGTACCTTTGCATTTTTTTATAACACCATCTGAATACTCTGTTGAAAAAACAATTGTTCCAGTTTGAGATTCAGGAGCCGGTTTAGCAAGCTGTATACGTTTAACAACACCTTCAAGGCATGTAGTTTCCTGTGCATTTACTGAGCTTTTCTTAGAAATAGAGCTCAATTTTCTCTGCCCTGATTGTATTTTATACGAAAATGAGCTTATATTGGAACCATTCTTTATACATTTTTCAACTGCTTTTTGAGATGTCCTAAGGGATCTGACGATATATGCTCCAGTTTTACCGTTTTTAGAGCTGAAAATGCAGGTGCTTCCTTTGGATATATTGTCTAGAACAGTACCGTTTCCTGTATCGGTTTCGGGTTTGGGATCTGCCGGTTTGGGATCTGCCGGTTTGGGATCTGCGGGTTTAGGATCTGCGGGTTTAGGATCTGCCGGTTTAGGATCTGCCGGCCTGGAATCTGCGGGTTGCTTAATAATGTTTTTGACAGAAGATGATTTATCATTTGACTGCTTTTCTGAATTTTCGGCAGAGTCACTATCTGTAAGTGAACTGTCATTTTCAGTTGTATCAGTACTGTTTTCTGTATCAGTAGTTTTTATAGCGCCATTATCTGAGTCTGTTGCAGCCAGTTTGGTATCCTCTTTGGCATTATTCTTTTCATCAGCATCTTTAGCATCTTTATTGGCAAATCCTCCAGTGAAAAACCAGGCGACACCTGCAGCAGAAAGTAATAGAACAATTGCTATGAGTAAAATTGCCGCCTTATTACTGTTTCCCCTTGCGTTATATGTATCTGTATCAAAAGAGTCTGTATCTGGAGAAGGCTCAGTTATACGACTGCCTGGTTCATCAAAAGTAATAGCTCCTGCGACAGTTGTTTTACCCGAATGGGTAATTCCAATCATTGAATCAAGAGCATGTCCGAATTCCTTCATTGTCTGAGGTCTTTTGTCAGGCTCTTTTTCAAGGGCACTCAATACAAGTGATTCAAGTTCATCTGGAACGGATGGAGAGTTTTTAAAAGTTTTAAACCGGGGAGGTACATCTAAAAGATGCTTTGTAAGAAGCCCCATTGGTGTATCTGCAGTAAAAGGCAGATTTCCTGTGAGCATCTGATATAAAATTATTCCCACCGAATAGATGTCTGACCTTGCATCAATTTTTTCTCCTCTTACCTGTTCAGGAGACATGTATTGGGGAGTTCCAAATACCATTCCGGTTTTTGTAAGTGCTTTTCTTTGATCTGACGGGTCATCATCAAGAATTTTTGCTATTCCGAAATCAAGAACTTTAACAAAGTCTTTATCATCACCTCTTTCACAGAGCATGACATTTTCAGGTTTCATATCTCTGTGAATGATTCCGTTTTCGTGGGCGTTTCTTAATGAACCGCAAATTTCACTTCCAAGTTTACAGGCGCGCTTCCACTCAATCGCTCCGCTTTTTTTAATTTCATCATCAAGGCTTATTCCGCTTATAAACTCCATTGCAATGTAAAGGGAGTCATTGTCAGTTCTTCCAAAATCATAAACTGTGATGGTATTGGGATGCTCAAGGCGACTGCTGGCTGCAGCTTCGTTTCTGAATCTGGCATAGAGTTCTTCGTCATTCAAATGGGGATGAAGTACTTTGAGTGCAACTTTTCTGCCTATTGCAGTCTGCTCCGCCTCATAAACAACTCCCATTCCACCTTCACCAAGTTTTTTCTGAACAAGAAAACGCTCACCTACAAATGAACCGATAAATGGATCTTTTTCAGTGCCGGGTTTGTCTTTTTTTAATAATGCCGTACCACATTTGGCACAATAAAGTGTATTCTCCGGATTAGGTGCACTGCATTTTGGACATATTAGTTCTTCAGTCATGCACTCCTCCTTTTTGCAGGAAATTTTTAAATCTTAAAACGTTAGTTCCTGTTTGTAGACTTGAGCTATTCATAGGGATTGGGCTCCACTTTAGAAGTTGGTGCTGCAGGTTTGATTTTCTGGTCCGAATCGATAACCTTGACATCAGCAGCCGGCTTTATAGTTTTTGCCGTTGTTTTTACCGTTGTAATGACAGGTTCATTTTCGTTATTGTTAATTTTTCTTTTAGAATTTCTGTTAGGCCAGATGGTTTCGTTTAGAGTATCTGAATCTATTACACTGTCTGAATCCGAATTGTTACTGTCCATGTTATTGGAATCAACGTCAGTTGAGTTGCCTGTATCTTTAGCCTCATTATCAGTATCTGTATCTTTATCTGATACGGATATTACCTGCTGATCTTTAATTGGTTCAAGGGGAGGAGGGGCAGTATCAGTTGAAGTATCAGGAGCACTATCTTTGTCAGTAGTATTTGTAAGAGATTCAGTTGTAATTACATTTACAGGTTCATCGGTGTTTTCAACACTTATATTGTGAGGTTTAAATATAAGCCAGACTAAAAGGGCTATGGAAATAATTATTGCCGGAATCACAAATTTCAATATTGAGTTTTCGCTTTTTTCACTGACTTTGTTTTCAACTGCGTCTGTTTTTTCAGCTAAACTTTGAGGTGATGGAGGAGGTGAAACGTTTTTTCCCGGTTGTGATGTTTTATTTTTTTCACCCATATTAATAGATACGACTTGTTTACCGTAGTCAAATTTTTCATATTCAAGTGTTTCAGAGTCATCTGGAAGCTGGAGGCCTAAACCTCCAAATACAGCTGTTATGACTGTAATATTGTCATCACCACCATTGTCGCAGGCCATTTTAATAAGAGTTTTGCACGCTGATTCAGGAGATTCCATGTTGTTTATAACTGATTCAATATCTGCTGGATCGACCAGTCCGGAAAGTCCATCAGAGCACATCACAAGTATATCACCTCTTTTTAAAATTGTTGAAGTGACATCTACATTTACCTCACTGCTGGTTCCAAGAGCCTGAAGGATAATATTGCTTCTTTCAAAGTTTTTAGCCTCTTCGATTGTCAGCTGTTTTGCGTCAATCAGCTGTTGAACAAGTGATTGATCTTTAGTTGTCTGAACAAGCTTTCCCTGTCGTATTATATGTGCTCTGGAATCGCCAACCTGCCCAAATATAAGTCGTTCACCTGTTAATACAGCGGCAGTAGTAGTTGTGCCCATTCCCCTTTGTCTCGGGTTGGACCTGGCTTCTTCAAAGATTTTTTCTCCTGCTGTGCAGATTGCCACGTCCAGATTTTTGGCCAGTTCTTTGTCATCAGCCGGAGCCGGGTAGCTTTGCATAATCTCATAAATAGTATTTACACCAATTTCACTTGCGACTTCACCAGCAGCTGCACCTCCCATGCCATCACATACAACAAAAAGAGACCCTTGATTCTCAATTTGATGGTTTCTAATCTGGGGTGTTACCCCTCTTTCACGGGTAGAAAGATTTGCTACAAGAAAATTATCCTCATTATGATCTCTGACCATCCCCACATCTGTAAGAGCATACATATCTACAGTGATATTTTTATTCTCCGGGGTTTCCGAACTGTTTTTTAGGGCGTTTTCGTCTGTCATGCCGCTTTAAATCCTATTATTGTCAATTTGTATCCAATTCTTTTTTAAGTGTCTGTAATTAAGAATAATAAAAAAACCTGCAAAGCTTAAAATAATGAAAATAAATTTAGCCTGTTATTAATAATATAATGTATAAGTCAACTTACAATAAGTCCATTAAAAATCGTGATGAATATGTGTAAAATTTCATTTTATCTTCATTTTGATAAAAATATACTATTTTTTTTTTGTACAAATTATTGACAGGGGGAAAAGTGTATCTATAATTTTTTCTAAACCCCTCTACCGGAGGCTTACTATGCAGGAAATATACATAAACTCTACTAAAACAGCGGCATTGCACGAAGCAATATCAGATGCTATAACAGCTGGTCAATTCGGATCGCTTGCAGATGATATTCGGGATTGTTTTTCAGAAGATCAGATTGAACAGATTGAAGAGCTTTTAGATTCTTCTGATTTTGATGAACTAATTGATACTCTTCTTTCAGACTGGAGCGGAGATACTCCGGAGGAACTTATTGAGGAATTGACTGATATCCTTGGTGAATCAAGCATTGATCTTATTATGGAGGATGAAAAGTTAGTCGAAGAAGAAGAGACTTTCGAAGAAGAAGATGATGATTTTATCGATGAAGATGATGATTCAGAGGAGGATTTTGAAGAAGAAGAAGAGGAATACTAAGAGCTTTTCCCTGCCATTTTTGGGCAATTCCATTCTATAAAAAGTTGTTTGGCTTTCTTTTCAATTACTGTTTTTGAATATCGGGTAATAATTTCTTCAAGAGTGTTGCAGCTCTTATCCAATTTGTTTTGAAGCTTTTCAATTTTGGCCGCTTCAAGTAATGCGTCGTCAGCCAGTGAGCTTGAGCTCCATGATGATAACTCCATAAAACTTTTATATGCGTCATCGAGTTTGTCATTTTCAAGATAAATGTTTCCCAGTCTTAAAAGTGCATTGTCAAAATATGAAGAGTTGTAGCTTCCTATCAGTTTTGAGCTTTCAATTGCTGACAAAAACTGTTTTATAAGTTCGATTTCCTTCAAACTGTTTTGCAATTCATTTTCAATATTTATAAGTCTCCACATTGAATTGTCCCAAAGGGTGCTGCCCCATCGGTCAAGGGCTATTATTTTATATAGTTCTCTTTTTTCATTGTCGTAACTGTTCTGCTGTTTGTAAACATTGGCTTTCTGATAGATAACCGACGAATATGCCTCTTTATTAAAAGTCAGTTTTTCCAGTTTATTTAAAACTTCAATGGCCTGATCGTATTTTTCAGTTGCTGTAAAAAAACGGGTAAGTCTTTTAACTGCAGGCTGGACAAGGGTTTCGTCGGGGTAGGAACCGACAAATTTAATACTCTCTTCTACCGCTTTGTCATTTTGATTAAGTTTAAAAAGAACTCTTGTGTAGTCATAACATCCACGAGGGTATTTATTTTCGTAACAAAGTTTTTTATATTCTTCTGCAGACTTTTGAGTGTCTCCATTTTTTTCAATTTGAAATGCCCCATTCCAAATTTTCTGATTTTTATCAGGCCGGTACTCTCTTTTACGAAACTGTTTGTCGGCACATGCGGTTGTTATAAATATTGTGATAATTAGCAAAAATCGTAGTAATTTAACCATATTCCAAATTATGGGTTAATCTTTTTAAAAAGTAAAATAATAATATGTTTAAAATTTATTACATGAATATTGTAATTAAATGTTTGTTTTTGCTCAAAACTATGTATACTTTAATATAGGAACTGGGATTGAAATTCAATTTCATTAAAAAGAAGGGAACTGAAAATGGTTTTTAAAAATTATTTTTACTTGGTTTTATTGCTGGCTTTTTTTACAGGATGCAGCTCCGGGGTTGGAACAGCTTCAGACAATAATATTGACAGTGAATCTTTAATTACAACTGGTGATACTGATACTGACAGCGATAGTGACAGTGACAGTGATACTGATACTGATACCGATAGTGATAGTGATAGTGATTCTGATACTGATAGTGACAGTGATTCTGATGAAGGTATTGATACTGCACAATATGCAAATTGTGATAACAGTAATGACTGTTATGATAGTTGCTGGGGATGCGCAGTTGCCTGGCAGTGTAAAGCTGAGGATGATGCCTGTTTAAATAATTCAGTCTGTAAAAGTCTGGATACATGCATTGCCGGTTGTGATTCAGCTGCAGACTGGGAAGTCTGTTCAAACAGTTGTCGCTCAAAGTACAGTGGTGGAGTTGCACTGTTAAATGCCAGAGATATATGTGTAATGTGTAATGTATGCTCAAATGACTGTAATGGAGAGAGTGCAATTTGTGATTCAGTAGTAGATACGGGTCAGGATACAACTGTAGATACAGGCCAGGATACGGGCGTTGACACTGGAACCCCCTCCGACTGCTCCTCCAGCAACGGCTTTACTGGGATTATCTCAGAAAGTGATTTCGACATCTATTTTCCCAAGGCCGAACGTGCGAGCATCTACACAAATGCCTACTGCGATCTCGCCGACATGATCTCCAGACTCTATCCGGCCTTCGCTAACACTGGAACTGCTACGGCAAAAAAATGCGAAGTGGCAACGTTTCTGGCTTCGGTAAAACATGAGGCCGATATGCTAAAGACCGCCAGGGAGTATAATCCCCCTCACAATTATTGCGACTATAGTAATGACGATTATCCCTGCGTGAGTGGTCAATCCTACTACGGTCGCGGGCCCCTGCAGATTTCCTTCAACTATCACTACGGCCCTTACAGTGAGGTTTACTACGGTACAAAAACGACGCTTCTAAACAATCCAAGTCTCGTTGAGCAAAACGGCGATCTCGCCTGGGGCGCCTCCCTCTGGTTCTGGATGACCCAGGAGGGCGCACAATGGGGCTCCGGCAGAAATTGTCATAGCGAGGCCACCGGGGGCGGTGGTATTCAGGGCGTTACAGAAGTCATCTTCGGCAACTGGTGGTCGTCGGACCCCACCCAGCGCCAGGAATACATGGACGACATCAGCAGCACCCTCGGCATCTCTTCGAGCACCTGCGACTGGTAAACAAAGATCAATTGTCCAGTTTAAAATCGGGTTCTTAAACTTTCTTAGGGAAAATGATTTTACGGGTAACTGATTCATGTATTAAATTAGTTTTGTTACTAGCTCTTTTGGAAGACGCGCTTTTTGTAATTTTGACGGGTTGTTAATGTCGTCAATATGGGGATAGCCCACTGCGATTGCTGCGACTGTTTTAAAATGGGAAGGTTCTTTTAATATTTTGTCGATTTTTTTTGTAAAGATACCCTCCATAGGAAGAGCTCCAATTTTATTTTGGGCGCATGCAGCAAGAATAAATCCAATGGCTAGATACAACTGATGTGTTACCCAGGATTTTCCGCCCCATATTTTTGCGTTAAACCAGAAAAATGTTGCCAGTTTTGATTTTGTTAAATTCATTTTTTCAATCATTTTACCAAATATTGGAGTTGTTTCGATGACTGAATTTATGTGATGCATATCAATTTTGCGTCTCATAAAAATTAAAACATGGGAGCAATCCTCAATGTTCTGCCTGTTTGATCTTTTACCAGCCTCGGCAATTTTATTTTTTAATATATTATCACCGACAACAACCATCTTCCATGCCTGAATGTTAATTGATGACGGGCAGAGATGAAATGTATCAATCAGAAGATCTATCTGTTCTTTAGAAAGTTTTTTATCAGGGTCAAATTTCTTTATACTGTATCTCGCTTTTAAATCATTTAAATTCATTTTGTTTTTTCCTTGAAATTATGTTTTATCAAATCCCTCTGATGTAAATTATAACCATACTTTATATCAATGTTGGGAACTGTGGGTTTTAGTCCTTACCCTAGTTAAGTTTGTGGACTTAAGTCCTCGCCCCGGTTAAGTTCTTAAGGTTCTTATGAAATGATAAACCGAGCCGTTTTTAGATTATTTTTGACAGCCTTTAGGTGTTTCTTTTTTTTATAAAGTAGGCAGAGCAGTCTGTTTTTTCTTTTTTATAGGACTTTTTGTGTGATTGGATGCAGATGTCGGGAGCCATCGGTTTATTTGGGCTTGTCTGTTTTCTTATTAGTGCCAGAAAATCTGTTTATTTTATCCGGGGCTGCATTTTAC
>JAFGVO010000096.1 GCA_016937935.1 Deltaproteobacteria bacterium
AAAGATAACAAGAATAGAAATTCCCACTCCTATTGATTTGCCGGATCTTCCTGTTGCCATTGCAAGGGGGGCTCCTATTAAAACAAAAAAAAGAGAAGCAAAGGGAAGTGATAATTTTGTATATAATTCTACAAGGGCCGGCCTTACATCAATGCCTATCTTTTTCATTTTAGCTATATGTTCCTGCAGTTCGGAAAAAGACATTTCATGGGGACGTTTGGATTTATAGTCTTTCCAGTCGCCATAGGTTGTTTTAACAGGAAGACTCATATTATCAAATCTTATTTCATCCCACTGACCGCCCTCTTTATCAAACCTGTAGATAATGCCTTCGTCAAATGTCCATGCATTACCAGACCAGAAGCACTGTTCAGCAACTATTATTCTGGGAAATCTTGTAGCTGGCCCATGAACAAATTCGTAAACAATAACATCTTCCATTTTTTTATGTTCTTCATCATAGCGGTGAACAAAAAATGTCCGGTCTTCACCGGCATCAAAAAAAACATTTTCTGAAATTTTCGGAAGAGGCCTTTTAAATGTTATACGCCTAAGAATATCCTGCCGAAGCTCATTTGTACGGGGAACAAGATATTCATTTGTAAAAAAACTTAAAAAACTTACACCTCCGCCCATAATCATAACAGGAATAATAAGCCTGTACAAACTTATTCCGCAGGCCTTTAAGGCCGTAACTTCACTTTGAGAACTCATCTGTCCGAAAACAACAAGAGTTGACAAGAGCATGGCCATGGGCATAACCAGGACCAAAAGAGAAGGAATTGCATAAAAAAAGAGCCTTGCAGTTTCTCTGAAAGGTACATTTTTCGTAACAATAAGCTCAATGAGCTCCATTAGAAGGTCAACTAAAAAGATTGACAAAAACACACCAAGTCCAAATAAAAAGGATTTGAGATGTTCTTTTAAAATATATCTGTCAATCAGTTTAAACATCTTTTCTCTTTCAAAAAACTGGGGAAGAGCTAAAATACTCTTCCCCAGTTTTTTAATAATTTCTAAAGAACGTACTATTCAACAATAAGCACTGTACGCTGTCCGCCGTAACCGTCGTCAATAAATTCTTTTGCACCCGGGTCAGCAATCCATTTGGTTCCGTCAATAACAAATTTATACTCATATCTTCCGGGCTTGAGATTAAGAGTAACGCTCCAGTTACCTTCACCAAGATTAACCATTTTATCTGCATTTGTATCCCAGTTATTAAAATCTCCGGCAACTGCAACTTCCTTTGCTTCGCTGTTTTCATACTGCAGTGTTACATTTTTATTCTCCCAGAAAAACTCTTCTTCCTCTTCATCAAAAGCGCGCTTTTTACCAAAGAGAAATCCTGCAAAAAAAATAACAGCATAAATTAAAATTTTCCACATAATCCAAATCCCCTTCCTGATTATATATTTACGAATCCTTTAAGGTTATCTCATCAAGCCTGAACTGAGCATCCTCACATCTTGAACTTTCTGAAAAATTTTTAAGAAGATCAAAATATGATTTTCTTGCATTCATATTATCATTAAGGGCTTCATAGCAGATGCCCATATTATAAAGTGCACTGTCAGCAAGCTCAGACCCGATATCAAAAACCTTTTTATATTCTTTAACTGCATTAGAATAATCCTGAAGATTATTCTGATAAATAAGACCTATGGTGTAATGCGCACCGGCAGCTTCGATTGAACCGGGCTGGTCTTTTATAACTTTTCTAAAATTTTTTATCCTTTTATAATACTTTCTTTTTTTAAAATAAGAACGAAATCTTTTTTTTAAGAAAAAAAACAGAGCCGCAGATAATAAACATATAATTATAAAATTAGATAATTTTTTTTTCATAATTCATAAAACTCCTGTATTTAAAATCTGCTGTATTTAAAATCTGCTGTATTTAATTTTTTAAAACAGAATACATTCAAGATACTATCATAACAGAATAAAAAGGGTCAAGAAAGATAAACCCTGCTTTGTTCCAAAATAAATCTATCTTCTCATGGGCATAAGTATATAAAAAAAATCATCCCGCCCGTCCATTTTGAAAATAGCCGGCTCAACAGAGGAATTAAGTCTCAATTGAATATTTTCTGTTTCAATGAGATTTAAGGCATCATTGATATAATTAATATTAAACATTATCTCCATGTCAGGACAGTTCTGTTCAAACTTTATTTCTGATTTTGAGTTTCCGGTCTGATCTGATTCTGACTGAATTATCAAAACTCCCTGATCAACCTCTAAATTACAGATATAATTGTTTTCACCGGCAATAGGCATTACACTCTTTACAATATCCCTAAAGCTTTTGGAATCAATACTGCTGAAATTTGTTTCAAAGTCAGTTGGTATTATTTCTTTAAAATATGGAAATTCCACATTAATAAGTCTGGATATCATGACAGTATCGGGTGTAACACAACCTATTGTTCTGTCATTCATGATAAACCTTATATCTTCATCCCTGTCAACAAGCTTTCTCATTTCATCCATAAACTTTAAAGGGGCAACCACACTGAGCCCAGTAGAAATACCATTTGTATCAGCAGGCAAGAACCTGTATGCAAACCTTGACGAATCTGTTGCCGCCATTATTATTCTGTCTTCAGCTGCTTCTACATAAACTCCTGAATACTGGGGTTTTGAAGTGTTTTTTGAAACGCATGGAATAACATGGGATATCATATCAGAAAACTGAAAACCAGAAATCACGATTGAATCAGCAGTTTCATCTATTTGGGGAAAATCAACATACTCCTCAACCGCAAAGGTATTAAGATGGTGAACTGCCCTGTCTGATATGATTGAAAGCTTTCCTGTTTCCTGGTCCAGCTGAATATTAATAATCGCATTGTCATCAACAGGAAGACTGTTTATTAATGAAACCATAAGTTTTGCATGAACAAGAACATGACCGGCCAAGACAACAGACTCTATGGGAACAGTGGATACAGAAAAAATTATACTGTCATTAGACATTATTTTGAGTTTGTCATCCAGGGATAATTTAAATTTATCAACCCCCTGAGCAGGTACTTTAGAATCTGCGATTCTTCCTGCAACGCCCAGAGCCTTTTGCAGAAGTCCTTTTTTAACTGTAAATTCCATGTTTACTCCTGTAAGTGTAATTAATTTTAACCTTGCGCATAAGCATTTAATCTATAGAATATTAACACAGCATATCTTAAACTACAAGATTTTGAAATCAGAACCAAAGCTTTTGTTAATATTATAAACTCAAATATAAACTTTGAAATATAAATAATTATATAATAAA
>JAFGVO010000097.1 GCA_016937935.1 Deltaproteobacteria bacterium
ATTTGGTGACGGTGCCAATTTAAATGCAATTTTAGGGGAAGCCCGCCCGGGAGATTTTGGTATTGATGCAATGCAGTTTAATCTGCACAAAACATTCTCAACTCCCCACGGAGGAGGAGGCCCGGGAAGCGGCCCTATTGGAGTATGTGAAGAGCTGGCTCCATTTTTACCGGGTCCAAGACCCTGCAAAAAAGATGACGGCACATACTCTTTTAAAACTGATGAACAATCCATAGGAAGAGTAAGATCCTTTTACGGCAACTTTTTAGTAATGATAAGAGCTTATGCATACATACTTGAAATGGGCTCTGAAGGTCTTAAACAGGTTTCAAATATGGCAGTCCTAAATGCAAACTATATTCTTAAAAAACTTCAGGATCACTATCATGTACCCTATGGAAACGGCCGCTGCATGCATGAAGTTGTCGCCTCTGACAAAAACATAATGGAATCAACCCATGTATCCACGCTGGATATCGCAAAAGGGCTCATTGACAGAGGATTTCACCCCCCGACAATCTACTTTCCCCTGATAGTTAAAGGGGCAATTATGATTGAACCAACAGAGACAGAATCAAAAGAGACAATAGATGAATTTATCACAGCAATGATAGAAATAGCACAGCTCGCAGAAACCAACCCCCAAATGCTTTTTGATGCACCGGTAAACACAAAAGTAACAAGACTGGATGAAGCAACAGCAGCAAGAAAACCCGTCCTTAAAGCTTAAAAAATAAAACCGTAGAAAAAGCACTCACAACGTATCAGACAATTCTGTAATTTACATTAATCATTTTCTCTAAACCAGATATGACGGTGGGGTTTTAACCAAGAGCACAGGTACATACAATATTAAAAGCTTTGTAGTTGAAGTGGGAAGCGCAGTTTTACACTTTTATCTTGAAAAAGATTGTATTGAGATGAATGTACAAAATGAACGATATAATTAATGGTTTTAAGAGAACAAATGCCCCCTGTAAAAATTAAAAAACCAACTGGTTTTTTTTTCTTATGTGCAAAACCACCTGTTTTTGAATTGCTTATCCACTAGATAACCGAAAGTTGTATCTTTCAGAACTAAATTGAACAAAGGAGAATCATTCGATGGGCAATAAAATTCAACGATTGTATTTGGTAGGTGTAATGCTGCTATTTGGGATGTTGCCGATGTGTAGTCAATCCAGCGATGGAAGCACGAATCAGGACAGCGACAGCTTCGGGGCGGGTGGAGATACAGACACAGATACGGATACGGACAGTGATACAGATTCAGACACGGACAAGGATACGGACAAAGATACAGACAGCGATACCGGTGTGGATGGATGTGTATCAATTCCAGCACGAGTGGAAGCTGAAGACTACGTGGCGTACTCTGAGAGTGACACGGTCAACGAGGGAATCGGCTGCGATCGTGAGGACGGCGTGGATCTTGAGACCACACAGGACTCCGCCGGTGGGGAATGCAACGTGGGATGGACCGTGGCAGACGAATGGCTGGAATACTGTGTGTACGTAAAAGAAAGCGGAAACTTCAATATCTCCGTGCGTATGGCCAGTGATGTGCCAAACAGTACCATTCGCATCGAAATCGACGGTACAGACGTGACCGGTTCGGTCAGAGCCCCAGTCAATGGATGGCAGGTATACTCCGATGTGAACGCGGGAACTGTGGAGCTTGGTGCGGGAACCCACACCGTGCGCGTGGTTCAGGAAACCGGTAATGTGAATCTCAACTGGTTCGATTTCGGTGCGGGGGACGGGGACACCGATACCGGCACGAACACCGATACCGACGCGGTCCCCAGCAACGGATGTGGAGTCGTGGACGGTGCGAGCACACTCACAGCAGGCGGCCAGTCAGTACCTGGGGGCCTTTCAACATCGACTCGGCTCAGCATCATTAGCAACGGAGCGAGTCGCGACTTCATTGTCGACATTCCCGAGGACTACGATCCCAACCACCCGTACCGTCTGATCTTCTCCTGGCACCAGGCCTATGGTTCCGCGCAGGGGAATGCTGTCGGTCAGTTTCCGGCTTTCGATGGTCCCAACTTCAATGCTGAAAACTATGCGTTCTTCGGACTTAAGCGCTCAGCGGAAGCGGTTGGAGATTCTGCCATTTTTGTATCCCCTCAGGGCATCACCGATTTTCCCTGGGATTACGATCGAGACGTGGCCCTGTTCGACAGCTTGCTCGACCGTGTCACCGAAAATCTGTGCATCGACGAAAGCAGAGTGTTCACTACTGGTTTCAGCTTCGGAGCAATGATGAGCCACGCGCTTTCGATTGGTCGCGCCGACAAGCTGCGCGGTGCCGTCACCATGGCGCCGGCAAACTGGAACTTCCCACAGCCGACCAACACCCCCGACAAGGTGGCCTACTTCTCTATCACGGGCATGAGCGACGGCCGCTGTAACTGGATCAAACCCGGTAGCACCTTTGAAGGTGGTATGTACTGCTCCCTCAATCACGCCGACGAAAACGGCTGCAAACTGCCCGATAACCTCCCGACAGCGGAGATTGGAAGTAACCAACACGTTTGCTACGACTACGACGGCTGCAACGAAGGGTATCCGGTCAAGGTGTGCACGTTCGATGGCGGGCACACCCCATCGAGTGTGAGCAATGGGTCACCGGGTGATGATGGTCTATATGCGTTCGTTCCCCCGCTGGCCTGGGAATTCATCTCTAAACTGTGAGACAGAAATCAGCCATTGACGGGGTCACCGATAAATTGGTATAAATACAGCGTTTCTGGATAATGCATACATTACAAACCCATGACCGGGTTAGACAGTGTGCCTGCCTTTATTTAACTGTCAGATAATAAACAGGCTATTACAATCTACTATTTGCAGCTCAATGCCATTATTTGTATAATTTAAAATCTTTACCGTGATAATTGAATCTTGTAATCCCTGTATTTACCTGCATAATCCCCATCTGGACACCTGCATTTTATGATGGCAGAGATATTGCATTGGGTTACTCATTATGAAACTCTTTATTAAACAACTTAAAAAAAACATAACAGACTCTTTCAACACCGGAAAATGGATTAAGAATATCTTAAAAGGATTATTGGCTACTCTTATAATCGTGGCCTTATTTGCACTGTGGTATTTGTATCCGCTTTTAACAATGAAACCAGAAAAAACCGCCCATGTAATGGATATTGAACTCACCAGCGACTCCCATTCTCATTCCGATGATGACTACACGTTAAAGCAAATGGTGTACGGATGGTTTAACTCCATGGAGCCCCTTAAGAAACCCATGCACATTCTTGTTCTGGGATTTGACAGCAACAATAAAAAACGCCCCGGGCGAACCGACGCCATGATGGTGGTTGAGGTAAACCCCAAAAAAGGTATTGGCATAATAAGCGTTCCACGGGATTTATGGGTGGAACTGCCAACAGTATTACACGTAAAAGGGAAGTCGATTTATCCCAAAGATTCAGAGGCAGACACCACTTCGGAAACTGACAAAAACGGCACGGATTTCAAGGCTGACAGTGACTCTGAAGATCAACTGGAAATGGTCCGCATAAACACAGTGTATCGCCTTGGCAACCGCAACTTTGGCAAAGGCATGGGCATCGTAGCCTTAAAAGAGGTGCTTGAGCAGGAACTTGACTTGAAAGTTGACTACACAATGGCAATCAATTACGCGGGCTTAAACGAAGTGTTGAACATTCTGGGCGGGGTTGAAGTTGATGTACAATGCCCCATCAAGGACAACTTTATTAATGCTGAGATGCCGGGAGGCTACGAACCCCTATACGTTCCTGCGGGTAAAACTCATTTGACCAGCAGACAGGCATTGCTGTTTATGCGCTCCCGTCACGGTCGAAGCGACATGGATCGCTCCCGCCGCCAGCAACTGGTACTAATGGGATTGCGTAAAGAACTCCTTAGTGAAAAAAACTTTTTTCAACTCCCAAGGCTGTTCTCTAAAATGATGGCCTACGTAAGCATGGACATGGAAATGAGTACAGTCCTGCGTGTGACCCTCACCGTAAAAGACCTCCGCGGCAACCTCCATGGCATGGTGCTGCGTCCCCCAATGGTAGAAAAATTAAAAACCTCCGATGGTAAAAGCGTACTGGTTCTTAACACCGAAAAATATGAAAAAGAAAAACGGCAACTTTTTAAATCCGCCCTGCCAGGCACCAAAATACGAAACACCTGCCCCGGGGAAGACGTAGCCCTAAACTGGAAAGACGCAAAGAAAAAAGCCAAAGAAGCAGACACCGAAGAGTAGTAAAGACTAATAAATAAAACACACCAATATTATCATGGAGCAGGATTATCAGCACTCAAACAATTTTATAGAATACATTCATTCAATTGGCTGGATGCTCGGCCGGCAGAGCAATGGTAAAAGTGGTGCTCTTTCCTTTTTCACTTTCCACATTTATTTGACCATGATGATTTTCAGTAATAATAAAATAGGAAACACTTAAACCAAGACCTGTTCCTGCATCGGTAGCTTTTGTAGTATAAAACGGTTCGAAAATTCGTCTAAGCACTGCTTCTTCCATACCTGAACCGTTATCTTCTATTTTTAAAACAACCATATTGTCTTCAATTCTGTGAAAAAGCCTGATAGTAAATTTAGGGTCTTTTTTTTGGATTTCGTTCATAGCTTCAGCACCGTTTCTAAGGATATTTATAACAACTTGCTGAATCTTACTGGCGTCACAGGGAACTTTAGGAAGGTTCGGTTTGTAATCCCTGACAATCTCAATGTTTTTAAAATCAAACTTTTTCTTTAAGTCATAGTCGATATTGCTTAGTTCAATACATTTCTCAACAATTTCAAAAAGGTGGTGAGCAGTTTTCTTTGACGGAGCTTTGCGAGCAAAACTAAGCATATTGTCAACGATTCCGCTGGCTCTATATCCCGACTCTCTAATTCTGTTGACCATCTTCAATATTTTCCGTTTTTCCATAAAGTTTTTAATAGACTCAATGGTTGTTCCAACCTCTTTCGCGGCTGTAATATTGGCAGGAAGATGAATATCCCCAAGTCGAATACTCAACACCTCTGCAGTCTGCATCATACCACCAAGAGGATTATTAATTTCATGGGCCATTCCCGCAGCCAGCCCACCCACAGAAAGCATCTTTTCACTTTGAACCATCATCTATTCTGATAACCGCCCCCTGAACCCCATTGGCAACCAGCGGAAAAACAGTCGAATCCTCATATCGCTGTTCACCGTTGCGGATAATCCCACGACGTATATCATGTTGCTGACGCCTGCTGGCAATCGCTTCTTTTAAAAGCAGCACTTCATTAGAAAGTCTCGGAAACACTTCAAGCAGGGGCTTTCCAATTGCATTTTCCTGAGTAATATCGGTCTCTTTTATGGCACCATCGTTCCACTGAGTAATAACCCCCCCCGCATCCACGCCAATCAGCACAGAAGGCATTGAGTTTATAATATTTGAAATGTAGTTTCTGGCCTTTTTTAAATCGTCCTGTGCAGTCTTCTGTTCTGTAATATCCTGTGAAGAACTCATTATCGCAATTGGCGCCCCTTTATCATTGCGAACAATAGCAGCTGAGACCTGAACTGGAAATAACGTACCATCGCTTCTTATTGCAATTTCTTCTAATAACCGACCTTGGTTTTTCAACGTATGAATAATGTTCTCTTCACTATTAGAAATCTTCCAGAAATCAGAAAGGCTTCGCCCAATCACTTCCTCTTTATTATCATACCCCCAGATGTTTAAAAAAGCAGGATTTACGTATGTAAGTTTTCCATCCATTCCTCCCATTGCTATCGCACTGGCCGCTGATTCCACCAAAAACAACATTGTCTCAAGTCGTTCCTGGTTTTTTTGAAGAGAATCAATCATGGTCTGAAGACAATGTCCTAGAGTTTGCGTCTCAAGAGTACCACTGATTGGCAACTGAACACCTCTCGCACCCTTTGCTTCAATTTGACGAGAAGCCTTTGCCAGCAGTGTCAACGGTTTTGAAATATTTCGAGCCACCCACCATGCTGCAATCCCCGCCAAAATCAGAAATATCAAAGAACTCCATAAAATTTTAAACCGTAGTTCTTTAGCTGGTGCAGTCAACTCGTTAAGATATGGAGAAACCCCGATATACCAGTCAAGAGGTGCAAAATACCTGACCAGCGCTACTTTCTGGAAGTTATTGGAGGGATCGCCAGGTTTCCCCCACACATATTCAAAGGGTTTGTCCGGATGTTTTGCTGCATTGCTCAAATCCTTAAGAACAGAACTGCCGGTTACGGGATTTTTTAAATTGTTACCATTGGTGCCCGCCAATTGGGGATGAACCAAAAATTTACCTTCTCCATCAAAAATATAAAAATACCCTGAGTGCGCAATACGAACAGTGCTGATTTCTTTAAACAACGCTTTAAAAACTTTATCTTGATGCTTTTTACATTCACGTTCTATGTCATCTGTGTACACACCTGTCCCGATAACCCAGTTCCATGGTTTAAACAACCGAACATATGAAATTTTTGGCTGGTCTGGCGAAAGTCCATTATTCGTAGGCTTGGGCCACAGGTAATTGACATATCCATCTCCCTTTTCAAGACAAACATCGACCGCTTCAACAAAAAGGTTTTTCTGACGTCCCTCAACACAATTATATTGCTGACTATCCAGAATGTGTCCATTTAAAGAAGGAATAGTAGGGTGCATAATCATTTTGGGAACAGGGTGAGTAGTATCGTTAATCCATACGTATCCCACACCATTGTCATAGCGCATATTTTGAACCGTTTCAAGAGTACGCTCAATTGCCTCTTCCTCTGACAACTCTCCAGACTGATATTTACTGTAACCGTCTTGAATAACACCAAAAGCAAGACTTGATACGCTTTCGAGAAATTCTCGACGCTCACGATACAATGCTTCTCGGTGAAATTCACTATTCTGATATTCGTACTGAATACTATGAAAAAGTTGATCCCTTACGTTTTTAGCACGTAACAATTCCAGATCATAAACTGTTCGATTAACGTCGCTCTGTACAAATCCTGATGTAGCAATCATAACAATTGCAATAAGTGCAACAAATAAAACTACAATTCTACTCTGAAGCGATTTCATCAACCCGTAAACTCCAAAAAAATAAGACCATATTCTATGATATAAATCGATAATTTTTCAACAGATTTAACTATCATTAATATTACGGACAAAAGCGCAAAGAATTAAGTTAAAATTAAACACATACAAGTTATCCTGTAATTACAGCAAGTTGCAGTGTGGGGATTGGGAAATCAATTTCTTTTCGCATTAACTGACATTGGGACAGACGAGAAGTAAACCTAAAGAGAGTAGTTACTGATATTCGTTTTTGTCTTTGGGGAGTTTGGATTGCAGCGATAACAGTGTGTATTCAATTAAAATTGAATCTCCTGGGATTCTTTTTTTATCGTGGTTAAATGCGACCACAATTTGAACTCCGTCCCTGGTCATTGTCCAGGCGGGATGTTCATCATCAAAGCGGAGGATTTGACAATCCGATGATTCAAAATTTTTTGTTTTTGTAATTTTAACGCCAGGGGTTTTTAACTGTTTTTCTATCCCCGCTGCCAGCCCATGCAGATAATACTGAACCTCACTACAGTCATAAGGAGAATTGTTGTGAAATTTTGAAATCATGGAATACCGGGCCAGTTGCCAGGTATCGTTAAGCAAAATAAATTCAGCAGCATAGGGGGCCAGTTGCTTTAATCCCGGCAATTCAATTTCCTCTTTACGTCCGGTAAGCAGCACCAGTTTTGCATCTTTAGTATCGGTCTCATACCGGGCAAGAATTTTCCAGGGCAGCTGCTCAAGAGTCATCTTCATCGAATGACCAAAGGGTAACTCGGGCCAGGATTTCAGATAAAACGGGGCTTCCAGCTCCTCTAGCTGCTCCTGTCTAATCTTTAACATTTTATTCTTCATCAACCGTTCATAGTCCTCTGTGCTAAATTCCACAGTTATTTGCAGTTGACCACCTCGATGCTCATACGCCCCTTTAACAATAACCTGCATACCGTTTTTATGAAGGCTCCACACCTGTTTATTTCTGTTGATGACTTCACAATCAGAACTAAAAAAGTCCTTAGCTTTGGAAACCGTTGCTGTATTGTCTTTGTAATTCTTCTCAAAAAAAGAGGCAAACTCATTGAGGCTATCAGCTATCAATTCACACCCTTTAATTGACAATTTCTGAAATGGTTTTTCTGGTATAAGGGGCGTCACTAATGAAAACTTTCCAGGATGGAGCTCACCTTTTTCGTTTTTCATAAAAATCAGTTCGTCAACAAACAGTGGCAGAGATCCCGCATTCAAATCCCCTTTTTCAGGGACGGTGTATTCCCAAACATCTTTAAAAAAAATCGTCAATGCATGTTCATCATCAGATCGAGAACTTATCTCCCACGGCAACTCGTCGGGGCTGGTTTTGTCGCTAATCCCAAGGGGAAAGATGAGTTCTTTTTTTTTGACAGAGTTATTTAAATTTCCAGTCGTTGCCCCTCCATCGGTTTCCTCAACAGAAGTGTCCGGCATAACCAAAGCACTATCGTCACTCCCCTTGTCCGGCACACATGCACGAATCCCAACAAGACAAAAAAGTGCAAATGGAAACATAGAAAAGTTCATATGAAATAAAGGCCATCGGATAATTAATTGTAAATGCTGAGCTTGTACCTGAGTATTATTCATAAAAAATAATTACTTTGTTGGCTATGAATTTGCAAATCAATTTAAGTGGTAAAAAAATAGGAGAGTTTACTAAATAACCACTGGTTTGCTTTGCTTATTTTATTTAAATGAATTTATGTTAAAAGATGCCGTCTTTTTCTACCCCTGTTTAATCTCAAATTGAAAGTGAAACAGATGCGCGCAATTAATAACTTTCCTGAAACTTTTAAAAATAAAACCACATGATCAAATTAAGAAAATTTTTATTTTTACTTTATTTTAGTTTCCTTGCGGGATTACCTGCACTTTCAGGATGCAGTAAAAAGCAGGCTATCAAAAGCCCGTCCACCGACTCCACACCAGCGGCTCAATTGGAAATTTCTCCCGTTAATACAACTCGTGACGCTGCGCTAAAAAGAGATGATGAACAACGCAAAGCCGCATATGCGTACACTCTGTCAAACTGTGATGGAGAAGTTAGATGGGTATCCATTAAAATGGTATGCGAAAAAGATGGGGAGTTACAATTTGAAGCAGAACCTGTTATGTCGGGATCATTTTCCAGCCCCGGCGTATCAGAAGTATTATTACTGATTACCGATACAATAAACCGCATGCCCGGAGAGGGATATCAGTTTGGCCAATTGATGAGATGGAATGGTGATAATTTTAACCAGGGAATAACCCTGACAGAGAAACAAATGGACAAAAATGTCACTCTCCCCCCTCTGGAGGGTGATTCAATCGAAATATTGGGACGTTTTAACAGGCCGGACAACACGGACGTTTTAGTAGTTTGCACCAGCTTTTCCTTTCACGGCGAATTTCAGCAGAATTGCTTTCCCTGGTGTGTCAACCAGGGACCGCAGGACTTCTACTTTGAGTTTTCAGACAATGCTGCTCTGGCAGCCATGCCTGGAGACACATATGTAACAAAAAAACTGACGTCCCATCAGGAAAAACTTTTCGACGACAGTTCCGGATTGATCACCATCAACGCAACTTATACTAAAGGACACATTGAAGAAGATGAAACCCGGCACACAGATAAACAAGAGGAATACACATTCAAAATAAAATTTAAAGACGGAATCCTCACCACCACCATCCCCGCCCCCTTTACCGGCAATCAATAAAAATTATTACAAGCAGATAATTGAGAATAAATGATAGAAGAGTTTGCTAAAATTTGAAGAAATCCTTGATTGTGATATGTTTAAACGATGGAAATGGAACAATACAAAATTAATGAAGAAGCTATGATGCGCCGTAGAAGAGAAGAATTTTGGAGTCTGTCTCACAGTGAACGCATGCGTAGATTTGAAATTTTACAGGAAAATTCCATAGAGATGATGTCCAAAGAGGGTGTTGAGAATTTTCATCGGCGAAACCACAAGAAAAGAGCTGTTACATACAATAATGGAGTCTGGGGTTCATGAATAATATTTTTTCACACCTTAACTCCTTTAAAATTCCATTTGTCGTTATTGGCGGGCATGCGGTTAATTACCATGGATTCATACGGGCAACCGAAGATTTTGATATAATTTTTCATAGAACAGAACAATCTGAGGCTCAATTATTTAATGCGTTAAAAAGTATTAATGCATGCTGGCTCAGCAATAAAATTGACCCTCTTACCAATATGGAAAAAGAGATCCCTGTTACATTTGATTATGTTAAATCTAACCACCTGATGATGCTTTGTACATCTATGGGCTACCTGGATATTTTTGACTTTATTCCTGATTTTCAAGACATTCCGGTAACTCAATTACTTGAAACTTCAAATGATTTTAACGGCATAAAAATTATTAATCTCGACTGGTTAAAAAAACTCAAACAAGCATCAGGACGTCCCAAAGATCTTAATGACTTAAATAGTCTTCCTTAGAATTCAGCACTTTTAATTAAACATTTAAAATCCAAGTTTTTTTTGGGCCAGTTTAAAAATGTCTGTTATGTGAAGAAGCTTTTTTGACAATATATCTTTTGCATCAATTACGCCAGTATTACCAATTACAAAAATCCCTTCAAAATCATGATTTGCATCATCAGGACCATTGTCGTTAGTCTCTAAAAAATGGGTTCCGTGACCAACTGTTCCTGCGCATCTGTAATCCAGATTTCCAAAATATATTGTCAGGTCCGGCGGAATTCCAAGGTATTTACTGGTGTATAACTCTTGTGGTGTAAAAAGCTCATTTTTAAAAGTTACACCATTGTTATCGAGGCTTTCATTAAAAAGCTGTCTGATTTTATCAAGAATAACCGGGGCTCTTTTTTTACTTACACTTCCATCTGAAAATCGTGATTTTAAATTTAAAAATATTCGCCCCGCATACCCTCCCCTGGCAAAAGCTGCACTTTTTGACCAGTTAATATTCAGCTGACTCAAAGGGGTTGCATTTTGTGGATAGCTGTCATTCAACACAAGAAGACCCTCTTCAATTAAAATCTCATTTGCCCCTACTGCCCCTAAAAGAGGTTTTACCCCATGATCAGAAACAACCATAACAAGAGTATCAGGCCCTGCCAGATCACATGTTTTTTTTATCTCTTCATCTAACAATGAATAATATTGGAGAGCCTCTTTTTTTAATTTATAACTCTTGTGATTGGGATGAATACTGCTCAGCATTGAATGGTGAAACCTGTCAGGACCCAAATCTGTAATCATTGCAAAATGAGGAGATTCTTTTTCAATGAGATACCTGAAAATATCAAAATGCTGACTGGTATAAGCCCTTAAATCCGACAATATCTGATCTTTATTTTCGCTTCTAAAATTATCCACATCAATTATGTAATCTCCAAAAAGAACATTCAGCTCCCCTTTTAAATCTTTTGGATTTACATAATCACAATCTATAGAAGGAGTTAAAAAGCCTGAAACCATTGTGATGTTTGGATTTTCAACCGGCGGATAGGTAACAGGCACTGATACAACAACACTTTTTTTATTAATATCAGCGGCATAATCCCAGATTCTCTTTGTATTAACAGAATTAGAATTAACAATATGGGGGAGCCGGCTGTTTTTATTTTCAACATTAAATCCGTAAATCCCAAGTTCCTCCGGTCTTTTTCCGGATGTCATTGAAATCCACGCAGGGGAAGTAATTGGAGGATCAGTGGAACGCATTGGCGCACACATCCCTTTTTTGCACATACTATTTAAAAAAGGCATCTGTTCTTTTAATTTATCAAATGCGAGTAGTGGAGAAAAAGAATCCAGACCAATGATAATCAACTCGGGAAAACTCATTTTTTATCCGGAAACAACTTACGGGCAAGAGCCTTTACAAGAAAAAAAGCTGCTCTGATCTGAGGCTCTTTAATGTCGGGGTGCTTGTCCTCTTCACCTTCAGTTTTAAAATGACCGGGAAGATCACTTTCATAGTATCCCTCTGCCTCTCTCGATTTATCTGTCTTGCCTGATATATCTACAGAACTGGCTTCATTTAATACAATATCAGGCTCAATACCCTTTGCCTGAATGCTTTTACCACCGGGGGTATAATAAAGAGCTGTGGTCAGCTTCAGACCATATCCTCCTTTTAAAGGAATAATAGTCTGAACAGATCCTTTTCCAAAGCTTCTGCTTCCCGCTATAAAAGCTGTTCCATTTTCTTTTAAAGCACCCGCAAGTATTTCAGATGCGGAGGCAGAGGAACCGTTAATAAGAACAACCACTGCTAAATTATTGAAAGTTCCCGCGCTATGAGCTTTAAATTCTTCAAGAATTTTACCGTCTCTTCCCCTTGTTGTTAATATTGTTCCTTTTGAAATAAACAGATCCGCGGATTTTACAGCTTCATACATGAGCCCGCCGGGGTTTCCCCTCAAATCAATAACAACACCTTTTAAACCAGAACCGGCACTTTTTAAACTCTCTTTTATCTGTGATGAAACATCATCTGTAAAAGTGCTTATTTTTATATAAACAATTCCGTCTGCAAGTATCTTTGAATCAACACTTTTTAATGTAATAACCCCTCTTTTGAGGATAACATCAAATGGGCGGTCCACCCCTTTTCTCAATAGAGTAACTGTTACTTTTGTTCCTTCCTGACCCCTCATCAGGTGAACAGCATCTTCAATATCCATAGAAAGGGCAGATAACCCATCAATCTTAAGTATTACATCCCCTGCCAGTATTCCCGCTTTTTTAGCCGGTGAATTATCAATAGGAGTTATTACTGTGAGATAATTATCTTTAATAACAACTTCAAGCCCAACTCCGCAGAAGTTTCCGTCGGTATCCTCCCTCAGCATCTTAAAATCATCCGGTGTAAGAAAAGATGAGTGGGGGTCCAGTGTTTTTAACATTCCTGTTATTGCACCTTCAATTAGTGCTTTATCTTTTGGTGCACCGGCATAATTTTGCTCAATTACCGAGAGAACAGTAGCAAAAATATCCAGTTTTTCGTATGGGCTGGACTCCTGATTCCCCGCATTAACGGGGAGATTCACACAAAAAATAAATAGAATAAAAAAATAAAACTTAGGTGATTTTTTAAAAAAAAGTTTCAAACTCAAAATACCTGTTTTCAAAATTGATCAGATGCGGATACTGATAAATATTTTACGTCTCAACTCTTTTAGCCATATTTCCTGCTGGCGCTCCATCTCTTTTTGAGTCAATTGAGAAATAATTATGTTCTGTACTTCACTAAACGGTTTTACTCCCGTATCCTCTCTGTCAAAAAGTTTAATAATATGAAACCCCGCCGAAGTTCTTAGGGGGCCGGCAATTTCATCCCTCTCCATATTTAAAAATGCTGAATCAAGTATTCTTGGAATATCCCCGGGCATTCTTTTACCAAGATGCCCTCCGTATGGAGCAGTTGCATCGTCCTGTGAATACTCTTTTGCAGCGTTCTCAAAACTCAATCCGCTTTTAATTTCTGCAATAATATCAACTGCCTTTTTTCTCAGATTTGCAACATCAATTGCTCTTGCCCCCTTGGGAATCCTTAAAAGAATATGTCCGCCTTGAAACCAGGCTGACTGCCTGACATCTCTAACCTGATTATTATAAAAATCACGTGCCTGATCCACAGAGATATTTACCCGTCCCCTAACCCTCAGGTTCATCACTTTATACTTTAAAAGATCCTTGCGAATACTCTTTTTATAAGTCCCGATATCCATTCCCTGGGAGGAAATTGCTTTTTCAAAGTCTGTACTGCTCATGCCGTTTTGAACTGCCATATTTTCAATTGCAGAATCCACCTCGTCATCGCTTACAGAAAGCTCCATCTCTTTTGCCTGAACATATACGAGCTGTTCATTTATGATGTCGTTTAAAGCTGTTTTTTGAGCCTTTTCAAATGACATTGCCGGCTGCTTCATCTGTTCAAGCTGGGCAATAAGCTCTGTTACTCTCAAGTCAACTTCGCTAACAAGGATAATATGACTGCCAACAACTGCTGCAATACCATCAGCTTTCATCTCTTTGGATTTTACGCTATTAGAGAGTGAAATGGCAGACATCAGAAAAAATATAGAAACCACAAATTTAAACTTGATATTCATCTACTGCTCACTTATCTTTTTATCTTCTGCCATGCCTGAATCCGTATCATCTGATTTTTCCTTCAGATCCTTTTTAAGCTCCGCTTTTAATTTTTCTAAATTTTCTTTATTAATTTTTATATCTGCTTTTTTTCTAAGCTCTGCAACAAACTGGTCCATCTTTTCATTTTGAAGCTGTCTAAGCATCTGACTCTTTAAAATTCTGTCTACAGTCTCATACGAACGAACAATTCCTGGTTTTATTGAAGTGAGCATAAGAATTTCGAATCCATTTTTACTCTTTACAGGTTCGGGAAATATTTCACCCGGCGCCTTAATTTCCCATGCTTTCCGGGCAACTTCAGGTTCAATAGCCTTATTCTGAACTAAAGGTTTGTGACCATCAGAAAGACTTCTTTCAATATCTTCAGAATTTAAAACATACCCAATATCACCACCTTTATCTGAAGTGCTCCTATCAAGTGACCGGGCAGATGCAATCTGAATAAAAAGGGCATTTTTGTTATCGCTTTTTTCTAATTTATCGATAATCTGTTCTGCTTCTTTTTTATCATCAACAACGATTCGACTGATTCTGTATTTGGCAGGCTGGTGATACTCATTCCAGTCCTCATTATATTTTTCATGAAGCAGCTTATCATCCACACTCTTTGGAAGAATCTCTTTTTCAAG
>JAFGVO010000098.1 GCA_016937935.1 Deltaproteobacteria bacterium
ACCCACAAACCTTGGGGTATCAAGACACCAAAAGTGTTTTTTAAAGCGCACATCAGGCGGATTAGCCTGCAACGCAATTAGCTCGTTTTAGAAGTGGATTATTTTATTTAATTGAAATAAAAGGGTTTGTCTAAAAAATGTTTCATCATGAAGCTTTTAGAAATTAATATATTTAACTGAGGTTAAAAAAACTGAAATATCTTTTTCATTTTAGTCTAAGGAATTCTATTTATGAATAGTAAAAATAATGAATCATCTCTATTGGAAGAATCAGCTGATAACGCCCTTGAATCATTTAAAAGTTTTAATCTAAAAACAGAAATTCAGAGTGCTCTTAATACTATGAATTTTGAAAAACCGACACCTGTACAGTCAAGATGTTTTGAATCGTCAATAAGCGGAATAGATGCGATAATAATGGCACAGACAGGTACTGGAAAAACAGCTGCTTTCGGTATTCCAATTGTTCAAAAAATTAATGAACAAAAAAGTGGAATTCAGGCTATGGTTCTGGTTCCCACAAGAGAGCTGGCTTTACAGGTTTCAAAAGAGATTACAGCCATTGGCGCTAATTTGAAATTTGACTGTGTGCCTGTTTATGGAGGAGCCTCTTTTTCTGAGCAGGCTAATCAGCTAAAGAATAATGCTGCAATTGTTGTTGGGACACCAGGTCGCGTTCTTGATCATTTAAGGCGTCGTACTTTGGATTTGAACAATTTAAATACTTTTGTACTTGATGAAGCGGACGAGATGCTTTCCATGGGATTTGAGAGGGAGCTTTCTGAAATAATGGAAAATCTTCCCGAAAAAAGGCAGACTCTTCTGTTTTCGGCCACCATGCCTGATGATATTAAAAGATTGTCTGGAAAATATTTAAAGGATCCTGTAACCATAAGTGTTTCCGGGGATCAGGTTGGTGCTTCACAGATTAGCCATTATGTTTATCTTGTATCAGGTCTTGGGCGTGTTAAAGATCTTATAAAATTATTAGATATTGAAAGACCCGGCTCTGCCATTATCTTTTGCAATACAAAAGATGAAACCCAGCTGGTTTGTGCAGGATTGAAAAATGAGGGTCTCAATGCCACATTTATAAGTTCTGATCTGTCCCAGAATGAGCGTGAAAGAGTAATGAATGCCACAAGAGAGGGTAAAATTAAATATCTCGTTGCAACAGACGTTGCTGCAAGAGGAATTGACATCTCTCATTTGAGCCACGTTATAAATTTCAGCTTTCCTGAATCTCTTGAAAAATATATTCATCGAACCGGCCGGACAGGAAGACAGGGCAGACATGGAGCTGCAGTATCTTTAATAACTCCACAGGATATCGGGAATTTATACATGTTAAGACTGACATATAAAATATTCCCGGTGGAAAAGGATCTTCCCACTTCAACTCAGATAGATTTAAAAAATGAACTTGATAGTTTTGATAAGCTTGTAAATGATTTTAACCTGGCAATTGTCGGGGAAAATTATCTGAATCTTTCGGATAGAATCATAAATTCTGTTTATGGCAGACATATAGTTGCAGCCCTTGTTGAGGGTTATTCAAATGGTAAAATTACGTTTAAAAAAGATATTGAACAAACTATTTATAAAGATAATAAAAACATCGATGACACCAGACATGCAAAAAATAAACCTATTGACAGACCACAGGTAAAGAAACATTGGGAAAAAAAAGAAAAAGTAGTTAATCCCCCGGAAAAAGCAGTCAATCAGCAAGAAAAATCTCCAGCCAGAGATAGCAAAGAAAATACAAGTAAAACGAGTGAAGTTGTTGAGTCTCAACCCAAAGAGATTTCAAAAGATTTAAAAAATGCAAATTCTAAAAATGAAATTTTAAATGATGCTAAAAATCTGGAAATTCCACCTCCTGAAGTAATTATAAGTGAGCGCAGTTCGATAGTTCCTGATCTTAATAATCCGGAAGGAACAACTGATATATATATAGATGCAGGAAGAAAAGACGGTCTTAGGATTTCAGCGCTAATGAAGGATATTGTGGAAAATACCAATCTTCCAAGAGGTGAGATTGGTAAAGTGAGAATGCTTAGCAGATCAACATTTTTAACTGTTCCAAACAGGAGTTGTGATGCGGTATTTCAGATTATTAAAAATATAAAAGTTGATGGAAGAGTTTTAAAACCAGAGTATACTGAAGAGTCATGAAATCCATAAAAAGTATCTTGAATTCAGCAATGTTTTTATCAATAGGTTCTGCTATTGGTCTGATTTTGTCTTTAATTATAATTTTTCCTGTTGCAGATTTTATTGCTCATAAATCTGTATCTGTCGTAGATAATTTTTATATGACAGGTGCTTTTATGTTTCTTTTGGCTCTTTCAAGCGGTGTGCAGGGGTTTCTTGTCATAAAAATTATTTGGGGAGATAAAAAAGGTAAAAGCAAAAAAAAGAGGGCAAAAGATGATGATGATATCTATTTATCCATGCGCTCAATGAAGGTGACAGGTGCTAAAAAGTCATTTGTTTTTGGCATTCTGCTTGCTGTTAACATTTTTTCATTTGATTTAATTGGATCAGGTGTACTTGTTACAAAGAGCTACAGATATAATGTAATGTCAAAGCTTCGGTCAAATGATGCTCAATTGATAGCAGATGCATCCAATGGTGCTATTCAGCTTGCAAGAGATGAAGATATTGCTGTAATGCTTGGGGATATAATTGACAAAAAAGGTCCTTCTGCAGAGTGGGCTGCTTATGCTGCCGGGATAAGAAGAGATAAAAACTTAACTGGTTTACTAAAAAAAATGATGCTTGAAGGAACTCCCAGACAGAGAGCCGGAGCAGTTATAGCACTTGCCCGATTTGAGGATCCGGATCTTGTAAAACTTTCTGTTGAAGTCTGGCCACAGATGGATAAATATAAATCAGATCTCCTTATTGCTCTTGCAATGGTTGGAAAAAAACAGAATAAAAACGGTTATGTTTTTAGTGACAGGGATATAAGTCTCGCTGGAGATTTTCTTGTTGCAAGACTTGAAAGTAAAGAATTAACAGCTGAAGAGACAAAAATTGCTATTTTTGCTCTTAATAAATTTGAATCTCCTGAAGCCCTGCCATATTTAGAAGCCCTCCTTACACCAAAAACAGATACGGAAACACTCTGTATCGCAATAGAGGCCCTTGGAAATATCGGAGCCGCGGATTCGTCCCCTGAACTGGTTTCATTTATCGAAAAAGCTGATAAAAATGCCAGTTGCACCGAAATGGTTGTAAAAGATTTTGCAGGGGATCAGCTTCTGATCTGCAGAAATTCAAATCTCATTGCCAGATTACTTTTTGAGATAGGTCATATTGGTGATTACAGAGCAGTTTCCGGTATTGCAAAAGTCGCCGCTGATAAGAGTTATTCAGAGTCTATCAGAAAAATGGCTCAAGAATTTGTCTCACAGATGAATAGACGGTAGTTATTTTTTTTCTTTTTTAGCTGTTAAAGCGTTTTTTTCATTAACAATAAGCATACGGTTTACAGCATTAATATAGGCTTTTGCACTTGCTACAATAACATTTGTATCCGCAGCCTGTCCGCTATAAAGATGGCCATTGGAGTCTTTAATTCTGATAAATACAGTTCCCTGGGAATCAATACCTTCAGTAACGTTTTGTACCGAGAAGCCGGTTAAAGAAGGATCAACCCCGGCAATTCTGTTTACTGCCACGCATATTGCATCTATTGGTCCATCTCCAGTTGCCGCATCAATAAAGGACTTTTTGTTTTTGTTCTTCATTTTTATTGTTGCTGTAGCAATAGCATGGGTTCCGGATGCAACATGAATATGATCAAGATGCCACATTGGACTGAAAACTTCTCCTGTGCGCTCTGCAATAATTGCTTCAATATCTCTGTCATCAATGTTCTTTTTTTTGTCTGCAAGTATTTTGAAATCTTTAAATGCGCTTTTAAGCTGCTCGTCTGTAAGATTATAGCCCAACTTTTTAACATGTTCTGTAAAAGCATGGCTGCCTGAAAGTTTACCCATAACTATCTGGGTTCCCTGGGGTATGCCAATATCAGCGGGATCAATAATTTCCCATGTCTCACGCATTTTCAGTATTCCGTCCTGATGAATTCCTGAACCATGTCGGAAAGAGTTTTTACCAACAATTGCCTTGTTCCACTGTACGGGCATTCCTGAAATCTGCTCGATGAGTTTACTTGTCCGGTAAATCTCTTTTGTGTTTATATCTGTATGAACATTCAGCTGGCTTCCCCGTGTTTTAAGGGCCATAACAACTTCTTCAAGTGCAGTATTTCCGGCTCTTTCCCCAATACCGTTTATGGCAGCTTCAATCTGCCGGACACCATTTTCTACAGCGGCCAGTGCATTTGCAGAGGAGAGTCCAAGATCATTATGAGCGTGTACGCTGAAAATTGCCTTTCCTGCGTTTGGTACTTTTTCCATGATATTTTTAAACATGAGGCCATGCTCTGAAGGAATTGCATATCCCACAGAGTCAGGAACATTAATTGTTGTTGCTCCATGTTTAATTGCTGCTTCAATAATGCGATAAAGAAATTCTGTATCAGTTCTGGTTGCATCCATCGGGCTGAATTCAACATTGGATGTAAAGCTTTTAGCCAGTTTAACGCTCTCAACAGCCTGTTCAAGAACCTGTTCGCGTGTTTTATTAAGCTGATTTTTCATTTGAATATCGCTGGTATTTATAAAGATGTGAATCCTGGGATCAGCAGCCTCTTTAAGGGCTTCCCATGCGGCTTCAATATCCCCTTTAATGCATCGGGCAAGTCCGCAGATTGTACATCCTCTTACCAGTCTGGATATTTCCTGTACCGCCTCAAGATCTCCGGGTGAAGTTCTTGGAAAGCCTGCTTCGATAATATCAACATTAAGTTTTTCAAGCTGCTGGGCGATTTTAATTTTCTGATTTAGAGTGAAAGATACACCTGCAGATTGTTCCCCGTCTCGTAAAGTTGTGTCAAAAATGTGTACTTTCTGATTATCCATTATAAATCTCCTTATACAAATGGCCCGATTAGCCGGTTAAAAAATATCGGGCCGCAAGTGACAATCGGGTTTTAAAGGCCAAGAGTCAAATATTTGTTAACCATTTTTATTATTTTGTAAAAGATAATAAGATGATCTGTTTCTCAAATTATTACTGATTATATTGAAGATCAAGCCACAATTTGTAAAAAATCTTTATATTTTTTGTTTTTCAGAAAGAGTGTTTCCATAATCAATATATAAAAAAAATAGTCAGGGTTACGGTATAAATATAATTATTCAGCATAAGTGTGTTGTTTGGCATAAATTGTTTATAAAATAAATTTTATATCAATTTTTTATAGTTTAAGTGGTTGACTATTGTGAAAGATAAGAGCAATATCAGCAATATCAGCAATATCAGCAATATCAGCCTTTGGATGGTCTTAAGGTTTTAAATGTTGGTATCATTTTTAGTGGGGAGATATTTATATGCGATATTACCAGTCAATTAAGTTCCATTTCTTATCTAATGTATGGCTAAAAGTTCTCTATTTGTCGCTTTTTGCACTTAAACGTAAAGCAACTGCACTAATCATACTGAAATTAAATAGAACTAAAGTTCAATTGGCCTTTTGGGTAAATAATAACCCTTACAGGGTGTGTTTTATCGGTTTATAATCGCATCATGGGGGTGCGTTTTATTTTTATTCTTAATGGAGAAATTATGTTAGAAAAAACAGAAAAAATTCAAAAAAAAATCAGGAAGACTCTACTGGGTAATTTGCAATTGGTATTACTTGGTGCAGCCTTGACACTAATGCTTGTTGCATGTGGAGGAAGTGGTTCAGAAGATGTGCCGGGTCCCGTCGTAGATACAGATAATGTAGAGTGGATTTGTGAGGGGTATACTATCTATGATGTTGATTATGATTTTAATAGTACTACTCAGACACAGGAGTGGGAATGGGCAGACACTAGAGGTATGGGTTTATTTGAAGTATGTGCTACGAGTATGGGTGACGCAATGAACCAATGTGTCAAAAAGTGTCACGACTTTCATGATGCGGGATATGTGGTTCCACCCCCATCAGCATCAGAGTTTGAAGACTGTATAACAACTAGTGTAGTGATTCATCCTGTTGGGACATTATCTTGAGCCAGTCTCGCTCGGCCAACTTTTTCAATTATCTGATCAGCAGTCTTCTTCCAGATGAACGATTTCGGATTTTCGTTGTGTTCTTCGATGTAACCCATAACCGCATCGATAAGCTCGGGGACGCTGCGAAAGGCG
>JAFGVO010000099.1 GCA_016937935.1 Deltaproteobacteria bacterium
ACCCACAAACCTTGGGGTATCAAGACACCAAAAGTGTTTTTTAAAGCGCACATCAGGCGGATTAGCCTGCAACGCAATTAGCTCCTCCTCATAATTTATAGTCACTGTGTAAAATGAGTGGTATAATATTAAAGCTTCTCATTCTTAAAATGGAGTTACAATGATAAAGAGTTTTATAATTTCAGCGCTTTTAGCATTATTTTTAACCGGTTGTGCCCATGCTCCCATACTTGGTGATACGGTTAAATCAGAAAAATTGAGTGATGGTATTTTTACCGGTGAGGCAAAATACTCTTTTGACAAGGCTGTTGTAGAAGTAACAATTGCCGGGGGTAAAATTACAAAAGTAAAAATTCTCAAAATCAGAGGAACCAAAAGCAAAAAAGAGGTTTCCAAAGAGATTCCCAAACGAATAGTAGATGAGCAGTCCACATATGTTGATGGAATTTCAGGAGCGACAACACTTTCACGAACCGTAATGAATGCAGCTCACTTTGCTGTTCAAAAATCTGAAACCCAAAAAACATCATCTGAATAATCCAATGTCAAAACAACAAAAATGAAACTATAAATGAACAATCTTAAATATCCTCTGGTATGCTTCGATCTTGATGGAACACTTGTTGATGACACCATATACATTTGGAAAACCCTCCATGAAGGCTTTAATACGGATGCTTACGCACGAAAACAGGCCATGGATGACTACTTCAATAATAAAATAACTTATAAAGAGTGGTTTGATCACGATTTGATACTTTTACATAAAGCAGGTGCCACCAAATCTGCAATGAAGCAGATGTTTAATTCTTTATCCATAATGCCTGGAGCTATTAAAACTCTTAAAGCATTAAAACTTAAAGGGCATAAACTTGCTATAATATCAGGTTCTCTTGATATTGTGGTTAACCACCTTTTTCCAGAAGATCTCTTTGACTACATGCTGATAAATAAAATATATTTTGATGCAAAAGGTCAGATTCTAAATGGCATTCATACCCCTTACGACATTGAAAAAAAGGCTGACGGTCTTAAATACCTCTGTGAAAAAGAGGGAATAAGCACAAAAGAAGCTGTTTTTGTAGGTGATAATGAAAATGATCTCTGGATTGCAAAAGAGGCCGGACTATCAATAGCATTCAATTGCAAATCCAAAAAGCTATCAGAAATATCCCACATCGAAATCAAACAGAAAGATATGACTCAAATTTTACCTCATATCTCATAATCAAACACCTGCCCACCCTAAGTGAGTAGCCCGTAATCATTGATGATTTTATGTTTATCGTTATTTTATTGACTGTAGATTATGAGGACTTACAATTAAAGTATGCTTTTTTATATTCAAAACAGATCTTCAATATTAAAACTTCAGCTTTTAATTTTATTTACAATAATATTTTCCGGATGCAGTGAATGTAAAACATCATCTGACTGTTCAGGTATTGAAATATGTTCAAATGGAAGCTGCAAGGAAACATCCACAATAATTCATTCCTCCACTACTAACAACAGCAGCTCTACCCCGCCTGCAGGTACAATTAATGATAGCGATACTGATGATTCTGATTCATCTTCAAGTTATGATACAGATGACACGGATTCCGGTTATGACACATCGCAATTTTCATCATGTCTCAACTCGCCATATACAATAAGCAACGAAGCTGAGTTAAATGATTTTTTTCTTGTAGAGTGTATTTTAGACAATCTTGTAATTGAAACTGACTATGTTACCAATATTGATCTTCCAAATTTAAAATATGCCGGGGGTTCAATTACAATTAGAAATAACGGCTCTCTAATTGCAGTTGATGGTTTAAGCTCACTTGAATATGTAAAAAACAACCTGATACTTAGTAATAATAATCTCCTTTCAGATATTACGGGTCTTAAAAATTTAAAATATATTGGGGGTTCTCTTCTAATTGACAACAATTTATATCTAAATGATTTTTCAGGCTTCCAATCAATTACATCCATTAACGGCAGTTTAGTATTTAGGGATATTCCCTCACTTACAGTTATAGACGGCTTTGACTCGTTGGAATCAATAGGGGCAGATGTTGAAATTTCAGGTAATGATACTCTCACTGCAATTTCCGGATTTAAAAATCTAAAAACAATTGACGGGGGATTTTCCGCCTACAAAAACCCCTATCTTTATGACTGCGACATCTGCACATTCCTTGAAAATATCAACACAGTTTCAGGAAGTTTATTCATTGATAATAACAGTCAGGACAACTGCACTTCCAATATGGACTCCTGCGTAAATAAAAAATAATTTTGTCTGGTAGTTGTTATTTAGCCTGATTGGCCTGATAGTTTTGCGGAATTACCTCAAGGGATTCCGGGGTGCCTTTTAAACTGTAGGATGTGACAAACGGCATATCATCCTTGCCGTCCCTTCTTACAGCTATAGTCTTTCTTGTCTGAAGACCATTTTCCTCTTTGGCGGCAACAGTTATAAAATTAATACCTAAATCAAGATCTACATTTACATTAAACTCAATCTTTTTTTCCTGTTTGTCAGAATAAAATATCTTCTTTTCATTATTGTAAATCAAAATATCTTTTATTGAATTATGATCTTCCGCATGACCTTTAACAGTAATTGAACTTTTTTGAGTAACAAAATCAACCGCCTCTAAAACAATATCAGGAGGAGTATTTACAATTGGAATAATCCCCGCAACAGGTTCTGTATCAGTACTTATTTTTAACGAACCGGTGTTTAGCCACCCTGCTATTTTATCATCAATATTTACAAGGCAGAAATTACCGGTCTCTCTTACACACGACAAAAGACCATCTTCGGTTGATAAATAGACCTCTGGAGCATCATCTTCAGGATATGCATAAAGAGGAGTATCCTTTTGGACTATGTACGTTTTCTTTTCTGCTTTCACACTCTTTTTAGCTGTTATGGGATATTCAATATTCTGATTGTAATAAAGCTGCTGGGATCTATCCATAACCGAAAGCTTAAGTTTCAGGGTTTCCTCTTTAAACCCTTTTTTAATTGTGAAATTAAATAAAACTCTCCCTGTTTCCATAGATTTTAAAGATGGAAGTGTGGCTCTTCCCACATTTAAAAATATATCTTTAACCATATTGTTATGAAGAGCAGAAATAATTTTATCAGCATCTCCCTTGCCGGTATTCTTAATAATGGCAATAAGGGTTATCTTTTCACCGGGTTGTGGAAGTCCGTCACCGTTACCACCTTTTGTATCATCAAGAATTATATCAGTTGCAAATGAGGGCATTGGAATTTCGTTAATTGAAAATCTATACGCAGCGGGTTTGAAATTGTTGCTGTTTCCATCTTCAAAATTAACTTTTACATCATCAGTACGACTGTCTGCACTTTCGTTTATCTTAAACTTGAACTCCCTTGTAATACTCTCACCTTGACTAATATGACCAAAGGCCAGTTCTTTTTCATTAAGAAGATAAAAGTCCGACCTTGTTGTTGCAAGAAGTCTGTAAACAGGAACTGTGCCTGTATTTTTAACTGTAATTTTTAAAATTCCCTCTGACCCCCCTTTAAGACCTTCATTATCAGCCGAAATTATGCTTATTGAACTTTCAATCTCCCCGGCCTCTTCAACCTTTTGAAATGTCCAGTCTACTCCGATATTTTTAAAAGAGGCTGTAAGTTTTTTCTCCTCATTATTTTCAGTGGCTTTTGCAAGGGGAATAAACTGTTCCTTATTAAAAGATATTTTTCCGCTTTTATTTAATAAATCAATTATTTTTTCCCCAAGAGTAATTTCAAAATCAGGTTTGAACTTAAAATTATATTGAGAGTCATCAATCTCCTGTGGCTCGGTTTTACCCTGGGCAGCATTTGATTCCCTTTCTAATTCTTTACTCTCCGGTTTAAAAAGATAATTTATAGTAATCTCCGGTTTTTCTCCCTTTAACGTATGTTCGGAATTTTCAAAATGGTGGTCCAGATCTCCCTCTCTGTATCGTTGAGGTTTTTTAAGATCTATTCTGTTTTTATCCGCACGTACTCTTCTTGTTTCAATATTAGGAGCAATACCAACAGATTGAATGGATATATCTCCAGGAGTCAGATATTGAGCTGTAGTAATTTTAAGAGCTGTATCTTCGGATAACTCGTGAAGCACCTGAACAGAACCTTTACCAAATGTCCGTTCACCTACAACTACCGCTCTATTATGTCCTTTTAACGCTCCGGCAACAATTTCTGAAGCGCTTGCACTGCCGGAATTTACAAGAATTACTATTGGATAATCCGGTTCATAACCTGAATCAGTGGCCTTTTGAACCCTTCTTTCAGATAATTGCTGACCCGCAGTAGTTACAATGACACCCTTTTTTAAAAATATATCAGAAACATTTATTGCGGAACTTAATAGTCCTCCCGGGTTAGATCTGAGGTCAAGAATAAGTCCGTTTAATGGTTTCTTCTTTGACATCTCATTTAGACTGTTTATAAGATCATCTGCAGTATTGGCCTGAAAATTATGAATCCATACATATCCGGCCCCTGATGGAGTTCTGCTTGAATCTACACTCTGCACCTTTATAATTGCGCGGGTTATCTTAATTGACTTCTCTTCATCCCATGAATCCCTTTTGACAGTTAATGTAACACTGGTTCCCGGAACTCCGCGCATTAAAGATACAGCGTCATTGATTGGCATATTTACCGTTGAGGAGTCATCAATTTTTAAAATCACATCTCCGGAATAGAGCCCGGCTTTTGCTGCGGGAGTTCCGGTGATTGGGGAAATAACAGTTAGATTTCCGTCTTTGATTGAAATAACTATTCCAAGACCGCCAAAGTTTCCGCTTGTTGTATCCTTCATGCCCCTATAAAACTCGGGAGTTAATAAAATAGTGTGGGGATCAAGAGTTTTAAGTATTCCATTTATGGCTGTGTATTCCAGCTCTTTAAAATCAAAAGCATCTTTTTCAACATTGGCCTGTATAAACTTAAAAATATCATCGAACCACTTTAACATAATCCAGGGACTTGAAAGTTTATCAAGCCGGAGCTGCATATTTTTATTGCCAATAGATATTATAATGTTTTTATCACCCTCTTTAAATATCAGCTGGGGAATTGTCAGCTCCAAATCCTTTAAAGCAGATATGAGCATCACTTTTGCATCAATCCTGTCAGGGTCGAGATAGGTTTTTAAAAGCATGTTGATAACCTGATACATAGTTGTAAGAGAGTTATCATCTTCCCCGTTCATGGCAGATTGGGACAGGGTCACATTTAAGGCCGGCTTCTTGTTTAAACCGCTGCTTTCTCCTTTTACAAAAAAGATAACAGTACCAATAAGAATTGAACCTGCCAGGATAAAAAATCCCGTTTTCTGAAAGTTGTTTTTATTCATAATAAATTATCAGTCATCTGATTTGTCAGCTGGTTTTTCATCTTGTTTGTCAACTGGTTTTTTTTGTGATTTTTCAAAAACCACTGTTGAATTGAGTTTCTGTTTATTTTCACGACTTAAAAGAATCCGTTCAATTTTAAAAGTGTACTCAGTACCGTCTCTTAAAACCGTAACAGTAACCGGAACCCCTACAGGACCTGAAAGCGCCTCTGAAACCTCATATAATCCAGCCAGTTTTACGTCTGTATCATCAATAGAAACAAACTGATCCCCGGGTAGAATTGCCGCAGATTTATCTTTAAAAGTTGTGTGCATTTTTTTTACTACAATTCCATCCTCACCTTTAGCAATAACAGCTCCAATTGTTCCTCTGGACCAGCTGTTGTCCGGATGAAGGCAGCCTGTTAAAAAAGAGAATACAATTATTGAAGTAATATTAAATACAACCCGTTTTATTTTTCTAGATTTTATATAAAAATTCATAATACAATTACGTACATACGGTAAAAGATAAATACAATACTTAATTGGATTTTTTATGGAAAAGTATCTCTTTTAACAGAGATAATAAATAAGTGTCTATTTGGAAACTGGCTCTTCTTTTAATTTTTTCTCATGTTCACTTGAGGATGATTCCTTTTTTTTATCTGTTAATAAAATCTGAAGAATCATTAAGGCTATTCCGATTACAATAGCCGCATCAGCAATATTGAAGGTTGGCCAGTGGTACTCTTTTCCACCTAAAACCACATACCAGTCAATAAAATCAATAACATATCTGAAAAACATCCTGTCCAGAAGATTTCCAAGGGCTCCTGTTAAAATAAATGGCAGAGCATACAGCATGAGCCTCTGATCATTTGGAGTTTTAAAAAACATAAAGGGAATTACAACACATGCAAGGATTGAGATTATCAGGAAAAACGGAAACCTGAATCCCTCGGGGAGATTTCCCATAAGGTTGAATGCGCTGGCGCAGTTTTCAACATATCTGAATCTGAACATATTGTTTACAACAGTTTTAGGCTCTGCATTTGTATAAACAAATCTCGCTCTTGTCATCTCCTGATCCGGATTTCCGCAAACTGGAAAATTTGAATCGTTCTGATGAAAACTATCTGATAAAAGGGAATGCTGAGCCCACTGTTTGGTACCCTGATCTGCGGCAATTCCTAATACAAAAATCAGGAGAATACTGATTATGGGTTTTTTTAATGCGTCACTCACTGTCAGCCTCCGGAGTATAACTGCCCTTTGCAATCATATCTTCAATTACCTCTGCACATCTTGTGCACAGCTCGGGATGTTTGCTGTCTGTACCAGTCCCGTGTCCAAGTCTCCAGCATCTGGGGCATTTTTCACTTGTTCCTGCAGTTGCAGCAACCGCCAGATCACCCTCATTTTTTTCAATTGTACATTTGGATACGAGCATTACATCAGTAACAAGCTCCTCACCCATCTCATTTAAAATTTCAAAAGTTTTTCCTGAAGCGGCAATCTGAACATCCGCCTGGAGGGCATTTCCGATTTTACCGTCACGTCTCATATCTTCAAGAACTTTTGTAACCTCTTTTCTCACATCTCTTAACAAACTCCACTTTTCTAAAATTTCATCATTATTCCATTCATCCGGAGCTTTTGGAAATCCCGCAAGAAATACTGATTGCTCTTTATCCTTCCAGTCAGGAAGATGCTTCCACACCTCTTCACTTGTAAAACTGAGTACAGGGGAAAGCACCCGTGCAAGGTCTCTTGCCATTATAAACAGAACATTCATGGCAGCTTTACGTTTTAGTCCATCAGGTTTTTCACAGTAAATTCTGTCTTTTATAATATCCAGATAAAATGAGGACAAATCCTGTGTAACAAGAGAGATTGTCCGATGAAAAATATGATGAAAATTATATTCTGCATAACTTCTGTCAAGCTTGCTTATATATCCTGCAAAGCGGGCCAGCATCCATTTATCTAGCTCGGGCATATCTTTAACTTCAACCATATCAGTGTCCGGATTGAACCCATTGATGTTTCCAAGAAGAAAACGCATGGTATTTCGGATTTTTCTGTATGAATCAGTTAGAGTCGTAATTATTGAGGGCGAATAGACAATATCATTTCTGTAATCTTCATATCCCACCCAGAGTCTCATAATTTCGGCACCCTGTGCATCTATTGTTTTTGAAGGGGGCACAAAGTTCTTCTGGCTTTTTGAGTATTTTTTGCCCTGTTCGTTACAGATAAATCCATGGGTTAAAACTGCTTTGTACGGAGCTTTTCCAGTTGTGGCGACACTTGTTAAAAGAGAGGTATGAAACCAGCCCCTGTGCTGATCAGAACCTTCAAGATATAAATCAACAGGAACACCCATCTCTGCATCTTTTGCCGCAACCGCAGCCCAGCTTACCCCTGACTCAAACCAGACATCCACAATATTTTCATCTTTTGTAAATTCACTTCCGCCGCAGCTGCATTTTGTTCCCCCGGGAAGAAGCTCTGCCGCATCCCGTTTAAACCACTCGTCACTGCCGTGTTCACCAAATATTTTTGCCACATGACGAATAACATCGCCGTCAACAAGACTTTTGCCGCACTCTTTACAAAAGAAAAATGGAAGAGGCACGCCCCATACACGCTGTCTGGATATACACCAGTCAGGACGGTCGGCAACCATTCCGTGAATACGATCTCTTCCCCATGGTGGAATCCACCGGGTTTTATCAATCTCACCAAGCGCCCCGCCTCTTAAATCTGTTTTATCCATTGAGATAAACCACTGGGGGGTTGAGCGAAAAATTACAGGAGTCTTGCATCTCCAGCAGCATGGATACTGGTGTTTAACCTTTTGTCCCGGAGGATTTAAAAGAACTTTTGTCTCAGCAAGAAACTCAACAATCAGGGGATTTGCCTTTATTACATTCATTCCTCCCCAGCGTGGAACCTCTTTTTCATAAAAACCTTTTTCATCTACAGGAGCGTATGGCTCAATTCCGTGAGCCGAACATAGTACGTAGTCATCCTGACCGTGGCCGGGAGCCGTGTGAACACAACCTGTTCCCGCCTCAAGAGTTACATAATCAGCAAGGAGTACAGGAATCTCTCTATCTTCAATAAAGGGGTGACGGCATTTTAATTTTTCAAATCTGCCGCCTGGTACAGGTTTTCCAACGGGTGTTCCGGTAATTTGTGAATCAGCAAAAGTCTTCTCGGACATATCTTTTGCAATAATTATTGTTTCACTTTCAATTTTATAAGCCTGATACTCATACCTTGGATGCATGGCAATAACCAGAGATGCGGGCAGTGTCCACGGGGTTGTAGTCCATATTACAACAGAGAGTGGGTTTCCGTCATCTTCAAGTCCAAGGGCCTCAAGAAATGCTGCCTTATCAATTGTTTTATATTTTACATAAACAGAGGGAGATGAGTGATCTTCGTATTCAACCTCTGCCTCTGCAAGAGCAGTATTGCACTCGGTACACCAGTATACGGGCTTTTTGCCCCTGTAGAGCATATCTTTATCAACAATTTTTGCCAGCTGCTCTGCAATAGTCTGCTCATATGCGGGTTGAATTGTCTTGTAGGGGTGCTCCCAGTCGGCAAATACACCAAGGCGTTTCATCTCGCCCATCTGGGTATTTGACCATTTAACAGCAAACTCTTCACAACGTTTTCGAATAGAGAGAATATCATCGCTGTCTTTGGGTTTTCCAAGCTCCTTCTCCGCATTGAGCTCAATAGGAAGACCGTGACAGTCCCAGCCCGGAATATAGTGAACGTGCTTACCTTTTAAAAGCTGATATTTTAATACAATATCTTTTAAAACCTTATTTAAAATATGACCGTGATGAATAGTTCCGTTGGCATAGGGAGGTCCATCATGAAAAACAAAGTTTCCATTCGGCCTGTTTTTTGCCTGAACCTTATCGTAGATATTCTCTTTTTCCCAAAACTCAAGATATTCAGGCTCTTTTTTAGCCAGTCCCGCCTTCATTGGAAAATCTGTTTTAGGAAGACATATACTATTTTTAAAATCATCACTCATATTTTATTATCCTTATTCACAAACTGTTACTTATATATAAAACGATAAATCACCGTTCAGGATTGCGAAACATAACACGATTTAACAAATTTAAAAGCCCAAAAACAAACAACCGCAATCAGGATTAAAATACAATAAAAATTTAACCATAAATCACTATCAACTTGCTTTTTTTATCAAAGTCTACTTAAGTTTTTTTCAGTTCAATTAACAAGAAGAGGTAATATGTCACAATTAGAATTTGAAACTATTGAAAAAGAGTCCTTCCTGGCAGCTTCAATAAAAAAGACGGTATCCACAATACAGCTTGGAAAAGTAATGGGGCCGTCATACTTTAAAATCAAAGAATTCTTAAAATCAAATGATGCAGTAAATAACGAAAACAACACCCCTTTTTGCATCTACAGAAATGTTTCATATGACAACCTGGACAAATCGGGAATAATCTCAACTTTCAAAATGATGTTTTTAGAAAAATGGGAAATTGAAATGGGCATTCCCCTTTCAAAAGAAAAATCAGAAATATCCCCAGGGGAAGAAATAGAAATAACCGATTTCCCAAAAGGTAAATATATAAAAACCATACACATGGGCCCCTATCGTGAAATCAGACAAACATACAAACAGATAAAACAATACGCAGAAGCCCAAAACCTGACCCTCGGCAGCACATCAATAGAAACCTACTTCAACGACCCCGGCTCAGTCCCCGAAAATGAACTAAAAACCGAAGTCCTGGTAGCAATAAAATAACCAATAATTTCAACTAACTCACTTTGGGTGGGTAGGTGTTGTTTGGTGGGTAGGTGTTGTTTTTTTTGTTACTAAAACTTTATTTTTTATTTTTTATTTGTATACTGAACAAATGGATACAAAAAATAATTTAGTAGCAATTGATGAATTGATCATAGCTGAGGATATTTTTTCTGCAGATGTACTTGCAGATGTGCCGACCGGCATGCCATCCAGTTTGCCAGCTGATTTGATCGAAATTAACATTAACGACGTTATTATTAGGGATGTTTTCAGGGTTAAAACACCTAAAGATCCTGTTATTTCGAGACGAAAAGATAAGATTGTTAATCTTATGTCTCTTACTGTAAATTCTAAATTTCCTGCTCTTGATAAGTATTGATTACTGCTGTCTGCGCTTACAATTTTTTTGTTAAAATTTAATAACTCCAAGTTGAGATGTTGCTGTTATGCTTACTGGTGCTCCGTGTATAAACGGTCTGTTTCTGTCTGAATGGGCTGCGGGATATCCGTAGACAACCGGTTTATTGATATTTTTAAAATGCATTTCAAGCACTTCATGGACTGTAACTCCATCTTTACCCGGGTTACAATTTGTAAAATCTCCTAATACTATTGCTGATATTTTATCTATTAAACCGCTTCTTTTTAACTGAACAATTGCTCTGTCAATTCTGTAGGGTGCCTCTGTTACGTCTTCTAAAAACAGAACCCCGCCTTTTGCAAAATCAAAATCCATTGTTCCTGCAAGGTGGGATAGAACAGTCAGGTTTCCACCGATCATTTTGCCACTGGCCTCTCCCTGACATAATGTTTTTAAATTTAATTTTGAATCGCTGTTAATATTTCCCTTTAGCAAATCAAATAAAAGAGATGTATCTGTTTCACTTTTATTAAAAGACTGAACCATGGGGCCGTGAATTGAAGCTAATCTATATTTTGCAAAGAGGTGTATTAAAAGTGCTGTTAAATCTGAACTTCCCACTATCCATTTTGGGTTTTCCCCAAGGGCCTTTAAATTGAGTGAATCAATTATTCTGGTTGTTCCATACCCGCCCCTTGATGCAATAATACATCCGGACTCGCCAGCCTCAATTGCCCTGTTAAAATCTGTTAAGCGAACATCATCATCACCCGCAAGGTAACCCGCATTTGCAAACAGACTATCGGACGATAATACTTTAAAAGTGCTTTTTAATTTTTCAATACCCTGTAATAAAAGTTCTCTGTTTACGGGGCCTGCAGGAGAAACAACACTAACAGTTGAGTTGCTGTCTAAATAGGGAGGGGTAATATATTCCATGACAATTTTCAGTCCTCTATTTTTAGTTCCATAACAAGGGCATCATCACCACTGTCAGTGTAATATCCTTTTCTGACATCCATGATTTCAAATCCGTTTTTTTTATAGAGATTTAACGCCCCACTGTTAGTCCCTCTAACCTCAAGGAGTATTCTTGACAGGGATCTTCTTTTAGCCTGTTCAATTATAAAAGTTATCATACTATGAGCCACCCCCCTGTTTCTGAATTTTTTTAATACTCCAATTTTCTGCAGGTGAAACTCGTTATTAATCTGCCACAACAGCATAAAGCCCGCGGCTGATTCATCAATTGCAGCAATATAAGTAACTGACCAGGAGAGCTTTTCAATTTCACTTTTAAATGATTCAACTGGCCATGGGGATGAAAAACACTCATTTTCAATTTCCACAATTGTTTGAAGATCTTTAATTGTGACTTCTTTAATTTCCGGTGAGAGATTTTGCAGAATCATTTTAAAAAAATTATTTTTCCGTTTTCAAATGAATTGGACAACCATTTTACGAGAACATCTTCCGCTTCTTTTCCCAGTTTTATGACTAAATTTGAATCTCCCGGGCTATTCTCTTCAAAACTATTATCATTTATTCCTGCAATTTTTTTCTGCTCAACAAGGTATTGGAGGTGAATAGACGCCAGCATAAATGTATTAATCCAAAATTCAAAATCAAACTTTGAAACACCTGTCTCTGAAAGTATTCTATTTACCCCGTCAGATCCGCCGGCAAATATTGTAAACTGATCTATCATCTCCTGTCTTTGAGACGGTTTTATTGTCTCCCCAAGCATAGAAGATGCATGAGCTAAAAGCCTGGAAATTGCCGCAACTCTTTTTGCCTTGACCAGTAAAACTGAACTAATCTTCTGATTTGTCCACTCTGTTTTAAATTTTTGAACCAGTAAAAGTCTGGCAACAAGATCTATATCACTTGTTAAAATTGGAATAGATGTATTGTCTGCACCAATGGGGGTTACTATAACAGCTACAGAATCAACTTTTGAAAGCTCCGCAGCATTTACGGCTTCTACATTTATAGCAGTTATTAAAAAAAGAGCTGTCAGTACTTTTGCAATTTGAAATTTAAGATTTGAATTGAAGTTATTCGTTCTCATTATGGTGTTTATACTCTTTTGCAAGAAATTCTAAAAAAGCCACGGCAGTTGAAAGATCTCTCGAAGGTACAATATCAACAATTTCATGAGCCATTCGTCTTAAGCTTGAACCAAATGATTGGGTATATGAAGAGGGATATCTGTTTTTCTTTACAGTTTCCACTTTTTTAGGAGCATAACCCTCTTCCCAAGGGGCAGGATTTGATGCTGCAATATTTTTTGTTTTAAGCCATGCATTAATATGAACACTCAGTTTGCTTGATCTTTTAAGAAACCATTTTTCCCGATATTCCTGATCATCAGCCAGAACATCTTTAAAACGCCGAAACGCCCCTTTTCCATCTACTGCAACAATCAGTTTATCCCTGAAGGGACACTCCTCCATCTCTTCGATAAACTCCTCCATCCATTTATACTGCTCTCTTGAAGATATGGGATCAATATACAGATAAGCGGGATCGGCCTCCACATCGGGAAGCTGTCTGTCCATGCCGCCGGCATTCGTGAAAATTCTGATTACATCACCAGTGTACCTGTTTAAAAAGCTGTGGAGATCAGGTGAATTATTCTCAAGAGCACCTTCAAGTTCAGCCCAGTCTATCTCAATACTGGTTATTTCTGAACCGTCAGAATTAATCTCATTATCATTATCTTCATTCCAGATAAGTTCATCATCAACACTGACAGGGTCTTTTTGCCGCTCTGCTTTCATCATCTCATTATCGTACATATTATCACTGGAACCAGTATGAACACTTTCATCATAATAAGAATTGTCGTCGATAAGCTTGTCACTCTGTTTACTTAAATTATCATTAATATTTTCAACCATAATCTTCTCCTGCTATGCATAGTTTTTATTAAGCCATCTAAATTCGCCCTTAAAGATGGTTTAAATGCAATAGTAGAATTCTACAGAAGTTTTATAATAAAAGCAAAAGAGTTTATTTTCTAAAAAAAATATATTGTTTTACTGAACATTTATTTTGATTTTTAGAACTTTTTTACAGAATTGACTGAGGTGATAAAAAGATTATGGTGCCGGTGGTGGCGGAGCACCTGCTCCACCTGTTGGAGCTGTATTAGTACGTGCTTTCTTTTTTGGTGCCGGTGCCGGTGCCGGTGCTGGTGCCGGAGCAGGCACTGGTGCAGGGGCTGGAGTATTCCATCCATTATTTACCGGAGCCGGGGCTGGCACTGGTGCAGGTGCCGGAGCAGGTGCCGGTGTTCCCCAACCATTATCTGCTGGAGCCGGTGCTGGTTCCGGTGTTCCCCAGCCGTTATCTACTGGTGCCGG
>JAFGVO010000100.1 GCA_016937935.1 Deltaproteobacteria bacterium
ACTAGAAAAAAGGCTTGAATATTAAAGTCTGTGTTTAAAATTTAAGCCTGTTTAAGCTAAACATTCAAAAGTTTAAAATTTATCAGTTATCTTTTTACTACAAATGCAAAGTTGGAGGTTGCTGATCCGCCTAGATTCAGCATTGCTGCTGTTTTTGCATTTTTTATCTGATAGGTGTCTGCTTTATTGCTTACCTGTTTTGCCAGGTCAAGCATCATTCTTACTCCGGTGGCTCCAACGGGGTGCCCTCCTCCGATTAGGCCTCCGCTTGGATTTACGGGGAGTTTTCCGTCAAAAAATATTACACCGTCGTTTATCGCCTCAAACTCACGGCCGGGTTTTGTTATACCAAAACAGGAGATTGCGGCGTATTCACTTGAGGTAAAACAGTCGTGGGTTTCAATTAAGTCCAGATCATCAACAGTTACAGAGGCCATCTTATACGCATCCTGGATTGTCTGCCTTGTCCAGGGGATAATTATGTCACTGTCTTTGGCGTACTCGATTTTTTTACTGTAGCTCACAGGTGCGTTTCTGTGACCGTATCCTGCAATATAGGGAAGCTCGTCAATTGTCATTCCCATCTCTTTACAATAACTCTCTGCATACTTTTTAGATGCAAGAATAATTGCAGCCGCACCGTCAGTAACCTGTGAACAGTCCGAAACACCGAGGCCCGCACCAACTAAATGGTTGAATTCTACACCCCGGTTTCGGGCATGCTCGTAGCTCATAAACCACTTTCTGGTCTGAGCATTTTCGTTTCGTCTGGCGTTGCTGTAATTTTTAAAAGATATTTTTGCCAGATTATCCATGTACTCGGACTCATCAAGGGAGTATTTGCTTACAGTATCAAGTGCAAGACGACCAAAGAGTTCGGGAAAAGGATACTTTCGTCCAACAGCCTCCCTCTCAAAATATGCAGCCGCCCCAAGGACCTTGGCTCCGTCAGAGGAACTTAGGGACTTCATAATTTCCATCCCAAGCACAATGCCGACATCACAGGTAACACCAATCTGATGAATGGCCGAGACAATTGCAGCAGAGCCTGAAGCGCAGGCGGACTCGTATCTTATAGAGGGCATGCCGATAAACGCATCATTTACCTCATCCATAAAAACATTTAGATGGGCCTGATTAAGATAGAGCTCCGCCCCGAAATTGGCCACAAACCCCCCAATGGCATTATCAGAATTAAGCCGCTTAATCTCTTCGTAGTCTATGGAGCAGTCCTTGAGGGCATCGTTGGCAACCTCGGTCATCATTCCGATAAAGTTTTTACCCTCTTTAAACCAGTTTCGTTCAAAATCTGTCTGAGCTCCGCCCAGTATATAAATTTTTTCCATATTAAAAACCGTCAACAGCAAAAAATCTTCTGCCGGCCTTAAACGCATTCTCATCAAAAGATAGCTGTTTGAAAATTGAAATTACATCGCTGTTCATTTTTATATGAAGCTCATCAGCGATTTTAAAAAATTCATCTATAGTAATATTTTTAAGAAAAAGAGAGATCCAGAACCCGGGAGGCGCCCAGGCAAAACCGTGCATCATAACGGTATCCACATCTTTAACATCTTTAACAACAGAGGGAACAAGCTCACAAGAAAACACAAGATACGAGATAAGATACTCAAGAATAATTTTAGACACCCGGCTTTTTTTATTTATAAGAGCAGGAACAACATGGTCATAACGCCCAAGGCGTATCATCTCTTTAATCTCTTCGACAACGGGAATATTATAAGGCACAGATTTCTTATATTTTCCCTCTCTCAAATCCCACACCATATTAAGCCCGTCAACCTTTTGAGAGTAATCATAAAGCCCTTTAGATTTTTTAACCCCGCAAAAATCATTATGAATAAGCTGGCGAATAAACCCCGCAATATTTTTATGAGAGGAGGGATAGAGCTTCTCATTAATATTTTGAACGATAGATGCATAAACATCAAGCCCCACAAAATCAAGAGTAGAAAGAGGCGCCATAGTATTACCTGTAGTGTTTCCTAAAATATAATCCACATAATCAATCCCCCCGTTTTCAGCCTCCCGCTCAACAAGGCTCACAGCTTTCTCAAAAAGCCGAAACCCAATCCTGTTGCCGGCAAAAGCAGCAAAATCACCCGTTAATACGATTACACGGCCAAGAATATTCCTAAGATATTTTTCAAATTCATCAACAACAGCATCATCACTGTTACTGCTTTTTATAACCTCGCAAATAGTCATTTTTAAGGGAGGATTAAAAAAGTGAGTACCAAAATAATTTTTCTGATGAGAGACAGAAAAAACTTTAGAAAGCTCATCTATAGAAATACCCGAAGTTCCTGTAGAAACTATGCACTCATCAGACACATACTTATCAATCATCTTATTAACAGAAGACTTGACAAGAAAATCCTCAACAACACTCTCAAAAACCCAGTCAGATTTTGCAAGCACCTCCTGTGCATCATCAAAAGTACAGGGAATAAGCCGGGATTCAATAGTCCCGCTTTTAATACTCTTAAGAGCTCTCTCAATACCCGCCGCAGCAGACTCCATACTGCGTGCCATCATATAAACAGTAGCCCCCGAAAAAGCAGCAATAAGCCCGCCCATCTTACAACCAACATTACCATTGGCCCCAATAACTGTAACTGTTTCAATTTTCATATTTCATATCATCCTTGCTGAAATATCAGTCCTGGCTTCAATATTATCTTTCTCAGGCTGCATTCCCAAATTTTCTCTATTAACTCCACATGCATCTTTTATTTGTCATTTTTTAATAACTTCCCAGTAACCGCTTTTA
>JAFGVO010000101.1 GCA_016937935.1 Deltaproteobacteria bacterium
AATCTGTTTTGACAAAATATCTGTTTTATAATTCACTGACTTTAATGCACCACATTTTATTAAATATTTGTATAACAGTATTAAATATTTGTGTAGCAGTATTTTAAATAGTTTTTTTAATCGGGGAAAAGATGTCTCTGCAGCTAATTTCAGAAAAAATAAGCACCACTAAACGGTTTCAAAATCTTAAAACATCTGTAAAATCAAATAATGTATCATTGTGGGGGCTAACCGGATCAGCTTCTGCACTTGTAACGGCAGCTCTTATGGGAAATAGTGAAAAACCGGTACTTCTTGCCTGTTCAAACGAAACAGTTGCTGAACAGATTTTTAATGAAATAAAGGAGTTTTCTGATAGTCCGGATTGTGCAGTTTATTTTCCTTCTCTTGAGGTTACCCCTTATGAAAAATTCAGCCCTGACCGATCAAATATTTCTGCCCGTATGCAAGTACTTCACCGCATACTTGAAAATAGAGTTTCTGTTGTTGTAGCTTCAATTGCGAGTATATGTCAAAGAATAATAACACTTGAAGAGTTTATTTCCAGGGTTGTAACTCTGAGAGTAAAACAGGAAATAGATCCCATGGATCTAGCACTAAAGCTGATTGATCTTGGCTACAACAGGTCTGATATTGTTGATGACTATGATAAATTTGCTTTAAGAGGCGGGATTTTTGATCTTTTTCCAAGCGGCTGGGAAAATCCTGTTCGAATAGAGTTTTTCGGGGATGAAATTGAAAGTATAAGGCCCTTTGATATGGCTACCCAGAAATCTTTATCACCCGCGGATAATTCGGATTTAAAGGGATTTGAAGAAATTGTTCTTATACCGGCAAGCGAAATTTTTTTAACAAGAGAATCAGTAAAAAAAGCAAAAAAGAGAATTAGTGATTTTGCAAGAACAAAAAAACTGATCTCAAGCATGGATAAGCTGAATCTATTTTTTGAAAAAATGGATGAAGCTGAATATTTTCAGGGAATAGAGGCTTTTGTTCCTTTTTTTTATGATGATTTTAATACACTTATAGACTATTTTGAAAGTGATCTTCAGGTTGTAATTATTGAGCCGGATTCTGTATTTGATAAGCATAATAGTTTTTTTAAACAGCTTGAAAGGCTTTATACAGGCAATGTTTTTGACAATTCTTTTCTTCCTGACCCGAAAGAGTATTTTCTTGATCCCCCTGCATTGGAAAACAGATTAAAAACACTTGGTTATATCACACTTTCAGCATTGCGACCGGCGCATAAAATTTCAGAAAATTTTATTCTTCTGGAAATGCCTTTTAAGAGTCTTGTAGATTTTGGAGACAGAATAGATCTTTTTTTGAGCAATATAAAAGAAATGAAAGAATCCGGTGCCGCTGTTTTTATAACCGTTTCAGGACCGGGACGCCTGAAAAGAATGCAGGAGCTTTTTGAAAATCAGGGTATTGAAACAATTATTTCAAACAGACCTGTTTTTGATCATCCAGGAATCTATATATTTGAAGCGGATCTTGCAAGGGGTTTTGAGATTACTTTTGCTGATATTGTGCTTATCAGTGAAAGGGATATATTTAAAACTGTTAAAAAGAAAAAAACCAAAAAAGCTCCCAAAACTTTTATGACCACATTTTCTGAAATAAATTTAGGAGATTATGTTGTTCATGTGGATCATGGAATCGGTATTTACAAAGGTATTGTTTTAAGAGAGGTTTCAGGTGAAGAAAAGGACTTTATCAGTATTAAATACGGCGGGGAAGATCGATTGTATGTCCCTCTTGAACAGGCCGCAAAGGTTCAGAAATTTGTAGGAGATGAAGGTTACAGCCCAAGAATAGATATGCTGTCATCAGCCAGATGGGCCAACACCAAAAAAAGTGTAAAAAAGAGATTGCGGGAAATGGCCGGAGAACTTATTGAACTCTATGCCTCCCGAATGTGTAAACCAGGGTATGTTTTCGGGCCTGATAATCTATGGCAAAATGAGTTGGAAGACAGGTTTCCTTTTGAGGAAACCGAGGACCAGCTTAAAGCCATAGAGGATGTTAAAACTGATATGGAATCCAGCAAACCCATGGACCGTCTTATCTGCGGAGATGTTGGATACGGAAAAACAGAAGTGGCAATCAGAGCAGCTTTTAAGGCCGTTCAAAATGGGAAACAGGCTGCAGTTTTAGTACCTACAACAATTTTGGCTCAGCAGCATTTTAATACTTTTAAAGAAAGATACGCCGGCTTTGATATCAGGGTGGAACTTGTGTCAAGGCTTAGAAGTGCCGGTGAGGTTAAGGATATATTAAATGATTTGAAAAATGGGAAAGTGGACATAATAATAGGAACCCATAAAATACTGGGGAAAACTCTTGTATATAAGGATTTAGGACTTCTCATTGTTGATGAGGAGCAGCGTTTTGGAGTAACCCACAAAGAAAAAATTAAAGAGCTTAAAACAAATGTTGACTGTATAACTCTTACTGCTACACCCATTCCTCGAACTCTTCAGCTTTCTCTTGCCGGAGTACGGGATATGTCCATAATCAATACTCCTCCTGTTGACAGGCTGGCTATTAAAACACGCGTGGTGCCTTATGACGAAAAAATTGTTATAAGAGCTGTAAGGCGCGAACTTGAGCGCAATGGCCAGAGTTATTTTGTATATAACAAAGTTGAAAATATTGATAATTTTGCTTCTTATATCAGGTCTCTTGTTCCGGAGGCCAGAATCACTGTAGGGCATGGTCAGATGGACAGAAAAAATCTTGAAAAGATTATGATCGATTTTCTTTCCTATAAATATGATATTCTAATTTGTTCCACCATAATAGAGTCAGGCCTGGATGTTCCCAAGGCCAATACTATATTTGTTTATGATTCACATAAATTCGGGCTTACCCAGCTTTATCAACTTCGCGGAAGGGTAGGCCGTGACCGGACTCAGGCTTTTTCATATTTTTTTTACCGTCCTGATCAGGTACTTACAGAGACAGCCCAGAAGAGGCTTCATACAATAGAAGAATTTACAGAATTGGGATCAGGGTTCAAGATAGCCCTTAAGGATCTCGAGATAAGAGGGGCCGGGGCACTTTTAGGCACTGCTCAAAGCGGTTTTATGCGTACAATAGGATTTGAACTTTATTGTCAGCTTATGGAGAGAACAATCAAAGAGATTAAGGGAGAAATACCTCCGGAAATTGAAGATGAAGATCTTTTGTTAAATCTCGGGCTTGAGGCTCATTTGCCCGGGCATTATATTTCTGATACAAGGGAAAAAATGACTCTTTATAAACGGCTTTCTGTAACTGCTGATTATGATGAACTAGAGGCGTTGAA
>JAFGVO010000102.1 GCA_016937935.1 Deltaproteobacteria bacterium
GGATTGATATTTTTTAATATTTAAATTATTTCTTTTATTTTTTTCAGGAGGTAAAAATGGAAAAGTATGTATGTACTCTTTGCGGTTATGTTTATGATCCGGCTGAAGGTGATCCAGATAATAATGTAGAGCCGGGAACATCTTTTGAAGATGTTCCGGAGGATTGGGTTTGTCCTTTGTGCGGTGCCGGAAAAGAAGATTTTGAACTTGAATAGTTTTAAGTTCCCGGTATGAAAGTTATTAATTAAAAGTTTTATAATTTCAGGAGCGGCATTTGTCTGCTCCTGAATTATTTGAAAGGGATTAGAAGCATGTTTTTAAGAGTCCTGGGCCTTGTATCTGCTCTTGTTTTTCTATTGCTGGTTGGAATGTATCAGAGCGGTTTTTTTGTTGAAAAGATTAATTCAGAACTTGTTGAAACAGGTAATTATCTTTCGGATAAATTTATTAAAGAAACTTATTTGCTTTCTGAAGAGGTAATTCCTGTTTATTATCGGGCTGCTGCAACAGTTCATTCAAGAGATGATGTTGATATTTCATCCCGGATAATGGCTAGAACTTTAACTATTAATGTAAGGGAAGGCGATGCAGTAACAAAGGGCCAGCTTTTGGTTAAGCTTGATGATAAAGACCTTAATGCTCAATACGAGCGTGCTCAAATGGTTAAGAATGCTGCAAAATCTAATTTTGAAGCAGCCAAAGCAGCCGTAACAGGTGCTGAATCAGATTTTGAGACCATTAAAAAAGATTATACAAGAATGAAAAATCTTCTTGCCGGCAAAGCGATAAGTCAGTCTGCTTTTGACAATATTGAAGGTCAGTATAATTCTGCTAAAGCCGGGCTCACACAAGCTCAAAATAAGCTTGAACAGGCAGAATCGGGAGTTAAGGAAGCAGAACAGGCTGTAATAGGAGCGCTGACAATAAAAGAATATACTGAATTAAGGTCACCGATTGACGGTGTTGTTTATGAAAGGCGTTCAGATCCAGGCGATCTTGCTGTTGCCGGGCAGCCTGTTTTAAAGATTTTTGATCCTGAAAAGCTGATGGTAGAAGCTGCTGTTAGTGAAAAGTATATTGAAAAAGTTGAGATTGGTCAGCAGGTTAAAGTTCATATTTCAGCTGTTAAAAAAAATTTTTTTGGCGAGGTAAGGGAAATAGTTCCTTATGTTGACTCGCAAACAAGAACATTTCTTATAAAGATATGCCTTGGAGCTGAAAGTTTTGTTAAGCCGGGAATGTATGGAACCGCAATGCTTTTAACAGGTCAAAAAAGAGCTGTTTTGATTGATGAAAAATATATTACAAGGTCAGGACAGATAGAATATGTGTGGATTAAAAAAGAAGGTCATAATGATTATTTGAAAACCTGCATTCACACAGTTAAAGATCAAAACTCAGCAAAACTAAAGGTTTTATCAGGTATTAATTCCGGCGAAATAATTGGGCTTGTAAAAACAGAGAGGTGATTTTCAGATGATTAACCATAATATGGATACAGTACCAAGGGGCACTTTGATTAGTATGGTGCATAAGTTTTTAACAACTCACCTTTCTGTTATATTTATTATTTTAGCTGTGTGTCTTGGTTTTTTTTCAGTTTATATGACTCCCCGTGAAGAGGAACCTCAAATTGTTGTACCAATGGTTGATATATTGGTTTCCTGCCCCGGCAGCGATTCTGAAGAAATTGAAAGAATAGTTACAACGCCTCTTGAAAGATTTTTGTGGCAGATTGATGGCGTAGAGCATGTTTATTCAATATCTGATCAGGATAAGGCGGTAGTTACTGTAAGGTTTTATGTCGGCCAGGACCGTGAAAGATCTTATGTTAAGGTTAATAATAAAATTGAGGCGAATAAAGACAAGATTCCTTCAATAGTTTCTTCATGGATTGTCAGGCCTGTAGAAATAGACGATGTGCCAATAGTAACAGTTGCTGTAACCTCTTCAAAACACAGTATGGATGAGATCAGAAGAGTTTCTGAGGAGATGAAAGCAAGGCTTGATAGTGTCAGGGACATATCATTGTCAGGCCTTATTGGCTCATCAGCCCAAAGAGTCAGAGTTATTGTTGATACCAAGAAAATGGAATCCAAAAATATTACTTTTCTTGAATTGGCCGATGTTATCAGGAATAGTAATTTTGCTGTAACCGCAGGGTCAATTGTACATGAATCAAAGAATATTGAAATAATAGGCGGACCTTTTTTAACCGGAATTGATGATTTAGAAAATTTGTCAATCAAATCAGTTTTAGGAAAAAATGTTTATCTTAAGGATATTGCTGTTGTTGAGATGAATACATCAGAGCCGCAGAATTATGTTTTTTTTGGTGTAGGGCCGGGAAACAGTAAAATAAAAAATTATATACCAGGTCAATCTCAACACGCCGTTACATTAACCTTTTCAAAGAAAAAAGGCACAAATGCAGTGGGAGTTGCAAAAGAACTTATTAATGAAGTAAAAAAATTGGAAAAAGAGATTTTTCCCCATGGAATGCATGCTGTTATTACACGAAATAACGGTCAGACAGCGGATGATAAGGTTAATGAATTGCTTTCATCCCTTGTTTTTGCAGTTATTACAGTTGTAGCTCTTATTGCTATTATAATGGGATGGAGAGAGGCGCTTGTTGTTGCATTGGCTGTTCCAATCAGTTTTGCTCTGGCTCTTTTTGTAAATTATATAACCGGATATACAATTAACAGGGTTACTCTTTTTGCGCTGATTCTCTCTTTGGGCCTTGTAGTTGATGATCCCATTACAAATGTTGATAACATACAAAGGCACATTTTTCAGAGAAAAAAGAACCCCTTGGACGCTACGTTAGATGCAGTTAAAGAAGTTTTACCACCTGTTATAATGTCTACACTTACAATTATTGTAAGTTTTATCCCAATGTTTTTTATTACCGGAATGATGGGCCCTTATATGAAGCCCATGGCAATTAATGTACCCCTTACAGTTGCGTTTTCAACATTGTGTGCACTGACTTTTGTACCATGGCTTGCTTATAAACTGCTTAAAGATGTTAATAAGGATGATAAAAATGAAGATGTAACACCTTCCTGGGTAAGAGAATATTACAGGAAAGTTTTGTCCCCCCTGCTTAATAAGGATTATTTGAAATTTTCTTTTTTCGGTGTAATATTTGCGCTTTTCATATTTGCGGGCTGGCTTGCATATTCAAGAAGAGTGCCATTGAAAATGTTGCCCTTTGATAATAAAAATGAATTTCAGGTTTTACTGGATATGCCTGAAGGCACAGCGCTTGAAGATACACTCAAAGGACTTAGAAAAATTGAAAAACTTATTGCTTCAATACCTGAGGTTACGGATTATTCAATTTATGCCGGGATTCCTTCTCCTCTTGATTTTAACGGTCTTGTAAGACATTATAATTTTAGAACTCTTTCCAATCAGGGTGAAATAAGAGTAAATCTTGCGCATAAACATAAAAGATCAATGCAAAGTCATGGTCTTATATTGTCTTTAAGAGGAAAATTTGAGAATCTGGGCAATTCAATCGGAGGAAAAGTTAAAATTATTGAACTTCCTCCTGGTCCGCCTGTTATATCAACTATTACTGCGGAAGTTTATGGTTCTTCGGATATGAAATATTCCCATATTATTTCAGAATCACAAAAATTGATGAAACTTTTGTCAATGGAAAGGGGCGTTACTGAGATTGACACCATGGCAGAGTCTCCGCATTTTGAATTGAAATATAATTTTGACAGGGAAAGTGCAATTAGAAATGGTATTTTTCAAAGAGCTGCAGTTCAAACACTTATGACTGCTTTGGGCAATGTTCCTCTTGGTGCAATTCATTTTGAGCATGAAAGAGAAGCAAGAGTTATTTATCTTGAAGCATCTCCTGAAGTGAGAAAAAATTTGTTCAGTCTTAGTGAATTAAGGGTAAAAGGAGTTTGGGGTGATGTTATAGATTTGGGAACACTCGGATCTTTTGATATGCAGGTAAAAAAACAGCCTATTTATCATAAAAATCTTAAAAGGCTGGTTTATATAACTGCCGAAACAGCGGGTAGAGCTCCGGCTGAGGTTATTTTTGATACTCAAAAAAGAGTTAAGAAATCTGATATTGATCCGAAAATAAAAATAGAATGGGCCGGTGAAGGGGAGTGGCAGATAACTCTGAGAGTTTTCAGAGATCTGGGTCTTGCATTTGGTGCAGCTCTTATCGGGATTTATCTGCTCTTGATAATTGAGACAAATTCTTTTTTTATGCCCTTGATAATTATGTCTGCAATACCATTGACTGCAATTGGCATCATGCCGGGCTTCTGGATTTTAAATTTCTTTTCAGATACTCCGGGAGGAATTGAAAATCCTATTTTTTTTACAGCCACCGCCATGATAGGAATGATAGCATTAGGAGGTATTGTTGTTAGAAATTCTATAGTTTTAATTGAATTTATTCAAGATTCAGTTAAAAGCGGCATGGATTTGAAGGAGTCAATTCTTGAAAGCGGGGCAGTTAGATTCAGACCGATTATATTAACTGCCGGAACAACTGCTTTAGGAGCCTGGCCGATTACTCTTGATCCGATTTTTTCGGGTTTGGCCTGGTCTTTGATTTTTGGTTTGATCGCTTCAACTTGTTTTACATTATTAGTTGTTCCTGTTATATATTATATGATTGCAAAAAAATAAATTTTTTAATTAAAAATGAAAGGATTAATTATGTTCTCTAATAATATGATCAAAGCACTTAACAAACAAATTCAGGAGGAATTTTTTTCTGCTTATCTTTATCAATCCATGTCTGCTCATTTTGCTTCTGAAAATTTGAGCGGAATTGCCAACTGGTTTTCTGTTCAGGCTAAAGAAGAGATGACTCATGCATTTAAAATTTATGATTTTATTATTGAAAGAGGCGGCAAAGTAAAACTTCTGGCAGTTAATGAACCTCAAGATTTATGGGATTCCGCACAGAAGGCATTTGAAGATGCTCTGGAACATGAAAAACATATTACAAGATGTTTTGATAAGCTAATGGATCAGGCTATGGAAGAAAAAGATCATGCAACTAGAATTTTTTTAGAATGGTTTGTTACTGAACAGATCGAAGAAGAAGCATCGGCATCTGAAATAGTTGAAAAAATCAAAATGTCCGGAAATCATGGTCATGGTTTAGTCATGCTTGATAAAGAGCTTGGTCAGAGAGTTTTTGTTTCTTCCTTGGCACAAGAATAGAAATTTTAATTTTTGGAGTTTAAATGGATAGAGAATTCACAGCAGTTAAAATAAGCGAAACTGTATATTGGGTAGGTGCAATAGACTGGTCAATAATAGATTTTCACGGGTATTCTACTAAAAGAGGAACGACTTATAATGCATTTCTTATTTTAGCAGATAAAATTACACTTATTGATACAGTTAAAGAACCTTTTAAAGGTCAGATGCTTTCAAGAATAGAGTCGGTTATTCCTGTTAAAACAATAGATTATATTGTTTCTAATCATTCAGAAATGGATCATACAGGAGCATTGCCTGATATAATTAATATTGTTTCGCCTGAAAAGATATTTGCTTCTTCAATGGGTGAAAAAACCTTAAGAGAGCATTTTGAACTTAATATGGATATA
>JAFGVO010000013.1 GCA_016937935.1 Deltaproteobacteria bacterium
CGCAAAAATCCCATTAAACCAAAAGATGAAAGCGGCCTGATTGGAGAGGGCACAATTTTACGCCCGCAGAATAAAAGTGAAGTTTATATAAGTTAGAAATAATCTGATTTTAAGTATCTCTTTGCGTAAATTATTCAACATCATTTTAAAGATTGTTTGCTTTATCCATGGTAAAAAATAGCTGTCCTTTTAGTACTAATCACTCAGACTCCTGAATCTCTTTTGAGGGTAATAATACAAAAAAATATGAGTAAATTGACCCTTTTACTACTCCGTGATAATTGCTGGTTGACAGGAGTTTTTTTAGTGACAGCAGTTTTAACGGAAATATTGGATCAGGACACAGCAATTACTACTCTTTTGAGGGCAATTGAGAGTGAAAAGGTGCATCATGCCTATCTTTTTGACGGCCCTATGGGGGTTGGAAAAGAGCTTACAGCTGTTGCCATGTCTATGGCTCTAAATTGCAGGGTTTCCAGGTCCGGTTGCGGGACTTGTCGGGATTGCAGGAAGGTTATTTCAGGTAATCATCCTGATGTTAGAATTCTTTCACCTGATGACGGGAAGCGAAATATTCTGATTGATGCTGTTAGAGAGGCTCAGAACTGGATTTGCCAGTCTCCTTATGAGGGAAAAGCAAGAGTTCTTATTATTAAACCTGCTGATTCTATGAATGAGGCTTCTGCAAATGCACTTTTAAAAACACTTGAGGAGCCAAGAAAAGGTAATCATCTGATTCTTGTTACTGCAGCTCTTTCATCTCTGCTGCCCACAGTACGCTCCAGGTGTCAGATTGTAAGATTTAGAGCACTAAAGGAAAATACAATTATTAAACTTCTTGAAAAAAATGGTATAGACTCTTTATCTGCATCTCTGCTTGCGTCAATAAGTGACGGATCGATGGATCAGGCTATGAGATATTCAGGTGATGAGATTAAAGAGAGACTTGTTGCTGTTTCAGGTCTGTTTAGTGGTATTTATGGAGTAACTCCGGAAAATGCACTTTTGACAGCAGCAGATTTGAAGGATAGAAATGAGGCAATTTCAACTTTAGAACTCTTTTTAACTATTATGAATCACGTTCTTTATGCAAGAGCGGCTTATGAGGATGGTTATGATGTTCTTGAGCGTTATGAAATGTTTGAAAATATGGGAATTTCCATTGGGAAAATAGTTGAAGTGGCAAAAGTAATTGATGTCACCTATCATATGACAGCGATAAACAGGGCTCTTGTTAGTATAAAGCGAAATAATATGAATCCCCAGATGGCGGTTGAAGGTGCAATTATAAGTATGCGCAACCCCCAAAAAGACGGATTGTGGAACAGGATTGGTAAATGACTGATATTGATAACGATAATAAACAAAATGGCAATAGGGATTCCGGTAACAATAATCCCGGCAGCAATGACTCGGGGACCCAGGAAAAAAAGAGCAGGGATAATACATTTAGAAGACGCAGACGAAATAAGCCAGGAGTCCGAAACGCTGGAAAAATGGTCAAGTCTGTTGATACAAATATCTCTGAAGATCTTAAGCCGGCAAGTAAGGTGGATGTAGAAGAAAAGAGTCTTGGGCCGGGAAGAAAAAAGAGAATCTTTAATCGTAATAAGCCAAAGGTTTCAGACGATATTCAGAAAAGTGACGAAAACAAAAACAGCAATACAAATTCAGGTAATGCAAATGCTGATAATAGTGAAAGACCTGTTAATAAGATTAAAAAGAAGTTTGTAAGTCGCACTAGAAGGGGAGCATCACAAGGTAAAGACGATTCTCCAGGTAAAGATAACGGAAATCAGCGTGCACAGGGAAGGCCGGGAGCAAATAGAAGAGGTGACACAAACAGGCAGAACCGTGACAGAAACGTGGATAGAAACATTGATAGAAACCGGGATCGAAACAGACCTGCAAAACCTGATGTCCAGGGATATGCACCTGCCAAGGATGCTCCTGATGGAATTTTTAATGGTGATAATTATAGTTCTGACAGCTTTTTATCCAACTCTCAGGGCCGTAATGTAAAACCGGATGAAGAGATTTCGAGAGGTGAAGTTGAATGGTTTTCAAGCGCTAAGGATAGTGACTTTTCAACCATGAAAGAGGAGGATATTGAGTTTTTGTCACCCCATCGTGTAAATGAATCCGATTTTTTTGATAACATGCCCATTTTAAATATTGATGAGTCTGTCTCAGGGGTTTTAATGGATGTGGTCAGTGTAAAGACTCATAGAAATGGTGTTGTTGAAATATATAACTGTGAAAATGATATTTTTCAGATAGGTGAAGAAGTAGTTGTTGAAACCGCAAGAGGTATGGCTATTGGTGAAGTTAAAGCTCCCACGACAAGGTGTTACGTAACAGAAGATAAGATTCCAAGGGTTTTCAGGACAGCTTCTAAAAATGATATGCGCCAGAGAGAGCGTAACAATCGTCATGTGACCGATGCTTTTGAATTGTGTAAAAAGTACATTTCTCAACTCAATCTGAGAATGAAACTTGTTGAAGTTGTTTACATGCACGGAGGCAATAAAGCTGTTTTTTATTTTATGGCTGAGGGACGAGTTGATTTTAGAGTACTTGTTAAAGAGCTCGCAAGAGAGCTTCATATCAGAGTTGAAATGCGTCAGATTGGTGTAAGAGATGCATCTAAAATGATAGGCGGAATTGGACCCTGCGGTCAGGTATTATGCTGCAGCAGATACATTAAGGAATTTGGAACTGTTTCAATTAAAATGGCTAAAGAGCAGGATCTTGTTCTTAACCCGGAGAAAGTATCTGGTCAGTGCGGCCGCCTTATGTGCTGTCTTGCTTACGAAAATGAAGTTTATAAAGAGAAGAGTAAAGGGCTTCCGAAGATTGGGCGAATTGTCATGACCCCCGATGGTGAAGGCCGTGTTAGGGACAGGGATATTCTCAGATCATTTGTGCGTGTTCAACTTGAAAACCAGCACGAATATAAAACATTTGAGTTGAAGGATATTCGTCCGGTAAATAGAAACGGACAGGACGAGCAAAATAATAACGATGAGTAATTTTCAACTTCCAATGGAGCTTCCACGGACGGAAATTGCTTTAAAAGATATAAATAGTAAAAATCCAATGGCCAGGTATGCCGCAGCAGTCTCTCTGGCTGTTTCTGATGATAATTTCAGTTCGCAATCAATTGAAGCTCTTTTTAAAGCATCTGATGATCCTTTTGAGGAGATAAGAGCCCAGGTTGTTGAAGGTCTGGCTGAGTGGAGGCTTCGGAATTTTGAACTTGATAGTAATAAAATAGCAAAGCTTAAATCTCTTTTAAAAGATGAGAGCCCCCAGGTAAGAAGTTCTGTTATCAGCAATAGTGCACTCTTTTTTACAGATTATCATGAGTTTATTTTAAATGGAGTAAACGATAAAGAGCAAGGTGTAAGAGCCTGTGCAGCAGATCAGCTCTCTGGATTTTCAGATGAAAAATCACTTGATGCACTTAAAAATCTTTTAACAGACAGTGACAAAGAGGTTTCTTTAAGAGCTGCTATTGCCATGGGTAAAGATGCTTCAGCTGACGCAATAATGATTCTGGTAAACTTTATTTCGCATCCCGGCTCATATTATATTTATATAACTGATGCTGTCGTTACTTTGGCACTTGCAAAAAATGACATTGCCAAAGATGCACTATATAAAAAAGCAACAGGCTTTTTTGCATCTTCTGATGTTAGAGCTATTTGCTGTGCGGCCCTTTTGAGATTTGAAAATCCCCTCCAATTGGACCCAGCATTGAAACTGCTAAAAAGTTACAGCAGAAAAACAAGAACTTCTATACTTCAGGCACTTTTCAGACTTCCTCATACAAGTATTGGCAAAAATGTTGCCGAAATTATAAATAATTCAAATTCAGACATGGAAAAATCACTTGGAATAGAGGTTTTAAAAGCTATAAAAGAGATTGATTGTGATAAGGGAATGGAGTTATTGCAAACTGTGAAAGATGGACTTGAAGGGGATATTCTTTTGGAATGGGAAGCTGTTTATAATGAAGGAGTTAATGCTGTAAATGAGTAATGGTCCTAAATATTTTGATACGCATGTGCATCTGGATATGCTTCAAAAAAGAGGAATCGAGCCCAAAACTGCAATTGAAAATGCGATTAGCGGCGGAGTTACAGGAATGATTGCTATTTCAGGCTCCAATTTTGACCTTGATTTTGAAACTACAGTTGATATTGTAAAAGAGAATGAACAGGTTTATATGGCCGCAGGTTATCATCCCCATAACGCAGCAGATATTACATCAGCTCATCTTGAAAAATTAAAAACTGTTTTATCCCAAAAAAAATGTGTTGCACTTGGTGAAATCGGCCTTGATTACTTTTATAATCACTCCCCATCAAAAGAGCAGCGCAAGATTTTTATTGAGCAGATTAAGATTGCAAGAGAGTTTGCCCTGCCGGTTATTATTCATACACGAAATGCAGATGATGAAACTATTACAATAATTAAAAATGAGGGTGTTGGAGAGATTGGCGGTGTGCTTCACTGTTTTTCTTCCGGCGAAAAACTTGCAATGGAAGCTGTTGACCTTGGAATGTATATTTCATTTTCGGGAATTATCACTTTCCCAAAATCTGAATCAATTTGTGAGACAGCTAAAAATATACCTGCAGGGAGAATTTTATGCGAAACTGATTCACCATATTTGTCACCTGTTCCACACAGGGGAAAAACCAATGAGCCTTTAAGGGTGAAACATGTTGTGGAGAAGGTTGCAAGTGTTAGAGATGTTGAACTTGAACAATTTTCGGAAGTGATTATTGCAAATACCGAAAAGTGTTTTAATATTTAATACGTTTTGAATTTGAATTGAAATTGAACTCATGTTAATAGCTCCAGTTGATTTTTTTACTTTTTCAATTTGATGATAATATAATAAAAGAAATGAACCTTTAAAAAAAAGAGAGAGATAGTGAATCAGAAATTAAAAACTATTGTACTTTGGGGTGTCCTTATTGTTCTTGTTATCTTTGTAATTGCTGTAATAAATGGCGAGCAGAGAGTTAGAGATGTTGCTTTTAGCGAGTTTGAAACAGATCTTAATAATGGCAGCGTTACTGATGTTCTTGTCAGAGGACGCAAGTATATCTATACTCGAAAAGGTGAGACTGGTTCGGAAAAACTTCAGACCATGGGAGTTGAGCCTGACCACGAATTTAATGAAAAAATGATGGCCGGCAATGTTAAAGTTACTTATCAGGAGGCAGAAGAGGATGGGATTCTTCAGAGTATGCTGCTCTCTTCTATTCCTGTAATTCTTCTTCTCGCTGCATTTTTTATTATTATGCGCCAGATGCAGTCCGGTGGCGGTAAAGCCATGAGTTTTGGTAAAAGCCGTGCAAAGATGATGTCGGATCATTCAAAAAAAGTGACATTTAAAGATGTTGCCGGAATTGATGAAGCACGAGAAGAACTCGAAGAGATTATTGATTTTCTGAAAGATCCCAAGCGGTTTCAGCGACTTGGTGGTAGAATTCCCAAGGGGGTTCTGCTTATGGGAGGCCCTGGTACCGGAAAGACGCTTCTTGCAAGGGCAATTGCAGGAGAGGCAGGAGTGCCGTTTTTTTCAATCAGCGGATCTGATTTTGTTGAAATGTTTGTTGGGGTTGGTGCTTCAAGGGTAAGAGATCTTTTTGAGCAGGGTAAAAAAAGTGCTCCATGTATTGTGTTTATTGATGAGATCGACGCAGTTGGAAGGCAAAGAGGTGCCGGTTTAGGGGGAGGGCACGATGAGAGGGAGCAGACTCTTAATCAGCTTCTAGTTGAAATGGATGGTTTTGAGGCCAATGACGGTGTAATTATTGTTGCTGCAACCAACAGACCAGATGTCCTTGACCCTGCGCTGTTAAGACCGGGTCGTTTTGACAGGCGTATTGTTGTTCCTAATCCTGATGTTAAAGGCAGAGAGGGAATATTAAAAGTTCATGCTAAAAGAAGTCCAATTGCCTCTTCTGTAGATCTTCACACAATTGCAAGGGCAACCCCTGGTTTTTCAGGTGCCGACCTTGAAAATCTTGTTAATGAGGCAGCACTTCTTGCCGCAAGACGTAATAAAGATGTTGTTGATGTTGATGATTTTGAAGATGCAAAAGACAAGGTTATGATGGGTTCTGAGCGCCGTTCAATGATTATCAGCGACAGAGACAAAAAGATAACTGCTTATCATGAATCGGGACATACAATTGTTGCCAGGCTTATTAAGGCAACAGATCCTGTACATAAAGTTACTATTATTCCAAGGGGCAGAGCACTTGGACTGACCCATCAGCTTCCAATTGAAGACAGACTTAATCTCACCAAAAAATTTGTACTTGGAAAGATTGCAGTACTTATGGGTGGCAGAATTGCTGAAGAACTTGTTTTTGATGAACTGAGCACAGGTGCCGGTCAGGATATTGAGACTGCAACATCTCTTGCCCGCAGAATGATATGTGAGTGGGGCATGGATGATAAAGTTGGACCGCTATTTCTTGGCGCAGGTCAGGAAACTGTATTTTTAGGAAGAGAAATTGGTCATCAGAAAGAGTACTCGGAAAAGACATCTGAACTTATAGATTCAGAAGTTAAAAGTATTATTATGGGTCAGTATCAGAAGGCTAAGAAGATTCTTGAGCAGAATAGAGAATCTCTTAAAGCCATGTCTGAAGAGTTATTGATTAGTGAAACAATTGATGCTCCCAAAATTAATGCCATTTTAGAAGAGTGCGGCGCAAAAAGTGATGAAGTGGTATTTGAAAAATCCCAAAAAGAAAAACCTGTAGAACCAGCCCTGTAAATTCATTCATGAATTTGTCTGTTGCAATACTTTTTTTTATTATTAATTAAGTCGATTCCTATGGTTTTTTTGTTCATTAGTTGTATTCTCTTTTCGATATGAAACCTGATATAAGATCTTATATTCAACATGATATTAAAATAGATAAACCTTTAATTATGGGTATTTTAAATGTTACCCCTGATTCTTTTTCTGACGGTGGTCTGTTTAATAATGTTGATAATGCTTTAAAACAGGCTTTGAAAATGCATGAATCAGGTGCAGAAATTATTGATGTCGGAGGAGAATCTACTCGTCCAGGTAGTAAATATATCAGTGAATCTGTGGAAATTGAGAGAGTAATTCCAGTTATCGAAAAAATAAGAAGCAGCTGCGATGCTATAATTTCTATTGATACTTCAAAGCCCCTTGTGGCTGAAGCTGCAATTGATGCAGGTGCTCAAATTATAAATGATGTATCAAATCTCCGTGATATTAATCTTGCAAAAGTTGCTGCATCAAAGGGTGCTGTTTTAATGATAATGCACAGCAGAGGAGAGCCATCCATAATGCATGAAATGGTTGATTATGGCGGTGATGTGGTTGGAGGCGTGAAGAGAGAACTTTTAGATTCAGCTGACAGAGCAATAGGGGCTGGTGTTGAGAGAGATAAAATCTGGATAGATCCGGGTATCGGGTTTGCTAAAACAGTAAAGCAGAATTTAGAGCTCCTTGCATTTTTAAAAGAATTTGTGGATACTGGTTTTCCTGTTTTTACAGGACCTTCAAGGAAATCATTTATTGGTTCTTTGACGGGTGCCGGGGTTGACAACAGACTGGGTGGAACTTCTGCTGCAGTTGTTCAGTCTATTCTTGAAGGCGCAAAAGGTGTGCGAATACATGATGTTGAGTTTATGAAACAGGTAGTTTTGATTGCTGAGGCAATCTATCAAGCAAAGGTTGAATACAGTGTCTGATTTTATACAGAGTTTGTTCTCTGACAGTGGGGGAATCTGGATAGCATTACTTGATCTGGTGATTGTTTATTATCTTGTTTATATATCATTGATTCTTGTCAGAGGTACAAGAACAGTCCCAATGGCTGTAGGACTTCTTCTCCTTGTGCTTCTATATACTTTCAGCAAGCAGCTTGGATTTGTCACTACATACATGCTTTTAGATCAGTTTATGTCTGTGGTTGTTATTTTTACCC
>JAFGVO010000103.1 GCA_016937935.1 Deltaproteobacteria bacterium
CATACCCTTACAAAAATGTACTATTTTTTGCCCTATACTCTTGAAGGCAAAAATCTTACCATTGTTGCTGCTGATCCCACAGATTTAAGTATGTTTGACAATATTGCCCTGTACACGGGTTTTAAAGTTGAATATAAGCTGGGTTCAAAAGACAGGATTGCAAAGATTCTGGAAGATTTTTTCTTTAAAGGTGCCGAAGCTGCCAAGGCTGAGGAGCAGCTGCTCGAAACAGTAGACGAGGATGCAGAAGATGACGAGGAAGAACAGACTTCCATAGAGGATATGCAGGTTGATGATATACTCACTGATCTTGGAAGTGAGTTTGATTCATCAAAAGAGTCAGCTGATGACAGGGTTAGTGACCTGAGAGCCACGGCTGAATCAAAACCCATAATAATACTGGTTAATAAAATAATTGCAACTGCTCTGCAGGAAAAGGTTTCTGATATTCATATTGAGGGTCGAAATGAATGTGTTCAGGTAAGATACAGGCTTGACGGCACTCTTTTTGACAGAATGAAGGCACCCAAAGCTGCTCTTAATGCAATTGTATCAAGAATAAAGATCATGTCTGATCTTAATATTGCTGAAAGACGAATACCTCAGGACGGTGCTTTCTCTGTTAACTGGAAAACAGGTAAAATTGATTTCCGTGTATCTATTCTGCCATCTGTTCTGGGCGAGAATATTGTTATCCGTGTTCTTAGGAAAGATACAATCAAGCTTGATATAAGAGGGCTTGGCTTTGATGATGAGGATCTTAATAAATTTCTTAATGTTATACAGGCTCCTTTCGGTATTATTCTTACTTCGGGCCCCACAGGATCTGGAAAAACCACTACCCTTTATTCAGCTTTGTCAGAAATAAACACACCCGAGGTTAAAATAATAACCGTTGAAAACCCGGTTGAGTATCAGCTGGGAGGTATTCATCAAACCCAGGTTTTTATTAATAAAAACGACCCTGACAGGTCACTTACATTTGCCGCCGCACTCAGATCAATACTCAGGCAGGACCCTGATGTTGTTATGATAGGAGAGCTCCGTGATGAAGAAACTTCTGAAATTGCTGTTTCAGCGGCGCTCACTGGTCACCTTGTGTTTTCAACTGTTCACGCAAATACGGCAATTGATACAGTGGGCCGTATGAAGAACATGGGAGTTGAGCCTGATTTGCTTGCTGCTGCTATGTCGCTTGTTATTGCCCAGAGGCTTATAAGAAGAGTCTGTTCTGAATGCAAGGAAGAAATGCCCAGAGATATGGTCAATGAGATTCTCATCAGCGCCGGCTATGAAACTGACCCTTATAAGGACATTACTTTTTATCAGGGCCGCGGCTGTGATAACTGCCGCGGGTCAGGGTTTTCAGGCCGCTGCGGTATTCATGAAGTTCTGTTATGCACAGAAGAGATCAAGGGAATGATAATTGATGGAATATCCGCAATAAAACTTAAGGATCAGGCAGTTAAAGAAGGAATGCATACACTTGCTCAATCTTCTTTCAGAAGATGTGTTCAGGGGCTTTCAAGTTTAACCGAGTTTAAGAAAATCTCTCTTGGCGGGCATTAATTTTATTTCAGTATTTTCGGTTTTTGCTGTTCATAACATTAACTCCAATTACACATTCAGCCGATACTTTATAAAATTATATTTTTTAAAGTGCTTTATTTTGCAGTAAATGTCTGTAATTACTGAGATTTGGAGAAATAATGGCCCTTAATCTTGCAAAAACATTTGCAGTTGATATTGGTTCTGAAAATATTAAGATACTTAAACTCAAATCTTTTAACAGCGAAGAGATAGTTGTTGAAAATTATTCAGTTATCAATACACCTGAGGATTCTGTGCTCTCTTCATTTATGGAAAAACCCCTTACTGACAAGGCGGCTGTAACAGCGGCAATAAAATCAGAGCTGCTTAAAATGAAAATGAACTGCCACGAAGCAGTTATTACTGTGCCTGATCTTCTGATTGTTATAAACTGGCTTTCCATACCTGTAACAGCAGTTCAGGAAGATATAAATTCAACAGTAAAGCTCAAGCTTGAGCCCATGCTTCCTCAGGACATAGAAAAATGGTTTATTTCACAGCAGGTAATAAATGATACTGAAACAAGCAATGTGATTTGCGAGGCCATGCTTGCAGATAATTGTCTTGCCTTTGGAGGAGTGGTTCAAAAGGCTGGATATGTTCCTGTTGTAATTGATTCTACTTTTTTTAATATGATAAATGTTTTTCATGATTATTTAACAAATGAAGAGAATGAAACCAAAAATATTGCTCTTGTTCTTTTTGGGAGCGAATGTTCAACAGTTTCGGTTTATAAAAACGGAGAGCCGAAAACTCTCAGAAATGTTCCTATCGGCGGAAGCAGATTAACCAAAACACTTATCAGTCAGCTGAATATTACAAAAGAAGAAGCAGAAGAACTAAAAAAAACAGGGGAATTTTTTCTTGCTGATAATGCTGCTGAGCAGAACAAGGTGCAGAATTACAATGTTATAAAACCTGTTTTCGGCGAGCTGATAAAAGAGCTTTATAACTCTTTTGACAGTTATCTTGCAAAATTCAGGGAGTTTAAAATTGATGAGATAATTCTTTCAGGAGGCGGAGCAAATTTTAAAAATATTGAACATGCCATACAATATCATTTGAATATACCTATAAAAAGAGGTGATACACTGGTTAATGTTAAATATGATGATTTGCCCATGCCCGGAAATGATGTTAA
>JAFGVO010000104.1 GCA_016937935.1 Deltaproteobacteria bacterium
AAAAAGTCTGTCAACAAAAAAAACGGGTCCGTTACCGCGGGCAAAGAAAATTTCTTTGGCAGTACGTCCGATGTCACTTTTGCAAAGGGATGATCGTTTGTTTTGAATCAGAAACTTTTTAAATTCCGGTTCCGTTCGTTCAGTCATTATATATACACGCTCACGACTATTAGTTGCATGGCCAAGCAAGTTAGACACTTTCATCCGTCTATCGGCTCTCACCACGGTGTGCTTTAGCACTTGCCGTTCACGCGGTGGAGCATTGCAACATTGAGATATAAGTGGCAAAGGATTAGCCGGGTTATGAGATCTCTGACGCCAATCAGGATCAGGGCGAGGTCAATCTCTTTGCCTCACTTAAGTCAGTGAAACTGTGTTTCAGACTGGAAGTACGGCTGCCAGGTTAGGTTCTTAAGGTTCTTGTTAAATGATAAAGCGACCTGTTTTGGGCGTAATTCAGAAACAGAGAAATGTCCTTACACAGGCTGGAAATTTTAAGCAGGGTGAGGTAATTGAAATTCTAAGCAGGGTGAGGGGTAATTCAAGGTGCTGGCTTTTGGCCGAGCCGGGGCGAACCGTTCCCGGGGGGAGGGGAGCGATTTATTCTGCGGTCATTGAGATGTAGCGGGCGTGGCCTGTTTTTATTAGTTGTTTGTTTATGTAGATGTCGTTTGATTCAAGGTCGGCTATGTATCTGCCGTATTTGTCGTTGCCGTAGGTGTAGACTGTTATCTCTTTTTGTTTTTTTAGCATTTTTGTTAATGCTTTTTGGGCCGCGACGCCTGCCTCTGTGTTCAGCTCCATTGCGTCTACTCCCCTTAGTCGAAACCGCTGGGTGATCTGTATTTTGGGTGCCAGGGTTATGCGCATTTTTACGGTGTCTCCGTCTACTGCCTGCAGCACTGTGCCTTTGTAGCAGTAGCGCTCTGAGCTGGTGCACTCTATCTGTTTGTACTTGCTGTTTTGCTGGCGACTAAGATATGTGCCGTGGGGATATTTTTTTAAAGACGGTGTGTCCGCCTCTATTGTTACTCCAAACCCGAGGTCGAGCATTGCTGGTGCATCTTTTGAATCTTTTATTACTTTAACTATGTTCGGGGCGGCTTTGCGTGGTGTCAAGGGAAAGTCGTTTGGGTTGTCGCTGTTGTTTTGAAGGTAAAGGGCTACCTGCTGCTGGAGTTCTCTTTTGTTGAGGTTTTGTGTTATGGCCAGCTGTTCAAACTTTTTGCGGTCGTCTAAATTTTTTATTGTGAAGAGAATGCAGTAATGACTCCAGGTCAATGTCCGGTTTATTTGTGAGCGTTTATATTCATCTGCAAAATGTTTCATGTAGTGAATTGATCTGAGACTGAACCCTTTGCCATATTTTCTGGTCATGTCTTTGCAGAGTTTTGACATGATCTGCCTGCCGTATTTGGGTTTGCCGGATTTAGTCTGAATGAGTATCTGCTCTGATATCAGTCTGCCCATTTGCCAGTAGGCCTCTTTTTTTTCTGTGCTGTGCACGGTCTCATTTTTAAGGAGGGTGTTTTCGTAGAGGTTACAGATTTCTGAAAGCAGAGAGCTGTAGTCTTGAATGTTTTCCATAAGAAAATCCTTTGTTTTTTATAAATATCTGGACAGTAAGCTTGTATAGAGCTAGTATTGTTTATCTTTAATAAATTCTCTTAAAATAGTGAAGTCTAAAATTGCAGCCGGTTGCAATTTACATTTTGTTTTTATGTTGCACATAGTGTATTTGTTGTAAATATTACAAAACGAAGTTTTGCAGGAATGGGGGGCAGAAATGGGGGTATGTGCAGGAGTTAGGGGTTTTGGGAGAGGGGTTTAATGTTTTGGGGCGCCTTCGTAGTTTACGACTTTTTCCGGGAGTCCGGCTTCGATGTAGCTTTGGTTTCGGTGGTCTCTTTCGTCAAGGCCTATGCGGCAAAATACCTCGGACCAGTTGTTGAAGGGCATTCGTTCCAGAACTTCGGGGGATTCCACTTTTTCGTTTTCCCACTGGGGGTTTTCTTCTACAAAGCCCGCATAAACGTGTTCGGCGTGATCTTCGAATTCCGCATTAAAGAGAAGGGCGTTTCGAAAATTGAAAAATGCCATTAGCCGGGTGAAGACAATGTAAAAGGCAATTGCAAAAAATGGAATTGGCTGAGAGAGATACCACGCGCGCTTTTCGCCGTTTTCTCTTAGTTTTGCCTCAATTGCGCGAACATGCCAATATTCGTTATCCTGTGCACTGCGACTCCAATCTGTGAGTTGCAGGGCTTTTTTAACTTTTTCACGGTTTTTGTAGCCAAATGTGGTGCGCAGATACATTTGCAGCTCCCAGGATCGATATGGAATACTGGCCAAAAGCTCAATCAGCAGGGTTTTGGAAAGGGTTGTTTTTTTTCCGGTTAAAAAGTCCATTTTGAAAAAGAAAATTTTAGCGGCTATGGAGTAGGAAACAGGTTCCCGTGCCAGAGATGCCTGCTGTTCTTTTTTTAAATCGATGTTGTTCATATTTTAGCTCCTAGTTACTTAATAAACTTAATAAACTTATTAAACTTATTAAACTTAATAAACTTAATAAACTTATTAACGCAATATTACTTAATTAGTAAAGAACTATCAGGTTCTTAAGAACAACGTGCACGGTTTGTGTGCCGGGACAGAGCGTTAGGACAGAGCGTTAGAAAGAGAGGCAGTTTCATGGTGGTTAAAGTTTTTTTGTTGGATGATGTTGATGTGGCAGGTTTAAAATCACGAGATTACAGCTTGAATATTATCTCTGTGCGCTGGATTTAAGATAGGCTGACAAATTGATTTTGTAGCCGGTTTTTGCATCTACAAGTGTGTCTTCGGCTTTTTGTACCATGGCCTGTGCTTCCAATAAATCTGACATGCCCAGTATTCCCCCATCAAAATTGTCTCTGACTACTTTTAGATGCTCTTTGCATTGAGCAACAGTCAAGGTTTCAAGCTCTATCTGCTGATAACTTTCTACCAGATTATTGTAGTCCTGCTCCATCTGGAGCTGCAGCAATTCTGACTTTTCTTGGAGAGCGTTGCGTGCCATAGATATTTCCGCGTTTTGAGCCCGAAGTTTGTGAGCCCCGCCCCACCAGTCTGAAATCGGAACCGTTATTCCTGCAAACAACACCCCGCGCCACATGGAGTTATCCATCATATCCATTCCAAGAGCCTGGGCTCCAATAAACATGGTTGGCAAAATTTCACCCAGTTCCATTTTTTTTTGCAGGGTTTTTGCCTCAACTGCTTTTAGTAACAGGCGATGTTCCACACGGGCTTCCAATGCTTCGTTTTTATCCCGAAGTACCATCTGGGGTTTTTTTAAATGATCGTAATCATCTCGAAACTCCATTGTTTTGTCGTATGGAACACCCATTATTACAGACATGTTCTTTTTTAGCAAAGTAAGGTTGTTGGAGAGGTGGAGTTTTTGAATGCTAATTTTATTTAGTTCAAGCTGAACTTTTAAAACATCGCTTTTCTGAATCAGTCCTGCTTCATATGAGACGTTCACATCTTTTTGGAGGTTGTTAAGGAGCTTTTCATAGCTGGCGAGGGTTTTCTTTTTTTCCTGCAGGGCAACAATTGTCCAGAAGTACGTTTCGGTATTTGAGCGAACTTCCTCTTTAGAAAGTAAAAGTTGTTCATTGCTGATTTCTACTCCAAGCCTGGCCAGCCTGTTTCCGTTTATTATTTTACCCCCGGCAAAAACTGGCTGAATCGCTGTGACAGCTATCATCTTTGCTGAATCGAGCATATGGATACTCATCCCGGGAAAATATGCAAATTGTGCGGGATTTTGTAAACTTGCGGGATTTCCGTCATAGACCGGCAGGTTCATCTCAGGAACCTCTCCTTCGATAAGTCCTTTATTGGCGCGCATGGCAAAAGCGGAAGCTTCAATTTTAGGGAAATAACGGGTGAATGCTTCCTTTTTAACCTCTTCTGCCTTTACCACCTCCAGCTGTTTCTCTTTTATCTTATGGTTGTTTTTCTCTGCCAGGGTGAGGCATTTTTTTAAGTCGTACACATTTGCCTGTGCCACAGAAGATGTACTCAAAACAAGAAGAACAACGATTATGAAATTTATCTGTTTCATTGAATCACCTCAATTTCATCTCCGGCCTTGACGGCAGGTTTTTTTGCAAGGGGTTGAGACTTTTTGCTAATAACCATGGCGTACAGCACGGGAAGAATAAACAGGGTAAAAATCATTCCGAATATCAGACCGAAACAGATAACTGTTCCAAGGGGACCCCATAGGGGTGAACGGCTGATAATCATTGGAATCACTCCCACAGCTGCTGCCATCGATGTGAGGAATATGGGGCGCATTCTGCGTTTTCCTGAAGCGAGAGCCGCCTCTTTGATATTCATCTGTTCGTTGTCAACCAGAAATTCCGCATAATCCACCAGAATAATTCCGTTGCGAACTGTAATACCCATCAATCCGATAATGCCGATAAATGAGGTCAGGCCAAAAGGGTATCCCATTGCAAGGAGCCCTGCCACAGCGCCAAACAGACTTAGAAGCATGGTGGACATAATCACCAGCGCTTTTTTTATTGTTTTAAACTGGATAAGCAGAATAAAGAAAATCAAAACAACACTCGTTCCAAGAGCGTAGTACATGGGGACAAAATTTTTCTGTGTCTGTTCGTATTCTCCTCCGTACTCAATTGACAGACCCTTGGGGAAGCCCTTCGCCAGCGCATCAACCTCAGGCCGGAGCTGTGAAAATACTTTTGAATATGTTTCTCCCCGTTTTACATCTACGCTTACAGTTATGGTTCGAATGCCGTTTCGTCGCACAATGGTTCCTTCGTTCCAGGCCGGTTTCAGTTTTGCGATGGAACGCAGGGGCAGAGCTTTCATGGTAATGGGTGAAGCTATGTACTGATTTTCAAGATTCTGAATGTCGATATTTTTACTGTCGTCCCCTCTGAGTATCACGTCAACGGGATAATCCCCTTCCCACACTGTGGAGAGGGGTAATCCATCAAGGGCAGTAATAAGAGATGCGTTGATAAATGTCTGTGAGTATCCAAGACGGTTGCTTTTATCACGATTAAGTTCAAGTTCAATTGCAGGCTGCATTTCGTCCCAGTCAGTGCGTACCCGGCTCACCCCTGAATTGGCTTTTGCTGTTTCCATGACCTGGTCGGCAGCGTTTTTAAGCTCTTTGATACTGTCTCCTGAAATACGTACTTCAACAGGAGCGTTAAATTTCTCCATTGCAAGCTGTTTCCATTTGATGTGCCCTTCAGGAATAAAATCTCTGTATTTTTTATCATATTCGTCCAGTATTTCTTCTGTAGCTTCATTGGAAACCGTGTTGGCCAGAATCTGTCCGTAATTTGATGCGGGCATATGGGGGGCGTACAAAGTGTGAAATCTGGGAGACGAGGAACCGATAAAGCTTGCCACATTTGTAATTCGTTTGTCTTTTAGCAGCAACACTCTGACCTTATCAACTGCCTGTTCGGTTGCTTTTAGGGATGTTCCTTTTGGAAGAGTTATTTCTACGGCAAACTGATTTCGCTCCATTGCCGGAAACAGCTGCCGGCTGATGCCGCTAAAAAGATAGAGCGCTGCAATTACTGAAGTGATACCAATAAGCAGTGTGAGCCACTGAAAGCGAAATGCACTGTTTAATCCCCAATTAAATCCTTTTTGTATGATGTCCAGAAGACTTTTATGTCCCGAATCTTTCTGTTTTGAATGCAATCCTTTTTTAATGAATACATAACACAGCACCGGAACCAGCAGCATGGCAATTAACATTGAGACACCAAGGGCGATACCGATAGTCATTGGAAACCACCCGATAAAGTCCCTGGCCATTCCCGTCATAAACAGCATAAGGGGAAAAAATGCGGCTGAGATTGCGGCGGTGGCAGAGAGCACAGGGATAAAGAGTTCCGAGGCAGCTGTCCACGCGGCATTCCAGGGCGTTTCACCGTGGTCTATTTTGTCTACATGATTGTCAATTACAACAATTGCATTGTCCACCACCATTCCCAGAACAACGATGAGTCCTGCCAGGGAAACAATATCCAGTTGAATCCCGATGGTGTACATGATGCCGATGGTAATCAGTATGGAGACAGGTATTGTAATCCCGGCAACAGATGCGACACGAAAGGGCAGCAGCAGCATGGTAACGATAATCACAGAGATAATTGCGATTACAAGCTCTTTCATAAAGTGCTCGATGGATTCCTTTACCACTTTGGGCTGGCTGGAGATAACGTTTATTTTTACGTCATCATCCGCGCTCTTTTTGAACTGATTCAATACCTCTGTTACCTCTTTGCCGAATTGTACAATGTTATTTCCCTTCTGCATTTCAAGAGATAATATTAATGCTCGACTATTATTGTTTTTAATAAAGGAGTCAGGGTCATCATAAGCCCGTTTTACCTGTGCGATATCTTTTAATCTAATGGTGTTTCCCCCTGGATCGGAATAGACAATGAGCTGTTTCAGATCTTCTTCTGTTGAAAAATTAGGGGGCACATGAACAGGCAGCACCAGTTTGCCGTTGTCAATTTTTCCTGAATAGTGCATCAGCTGGTGAGCTTTAAACGCCCCGAGAATAGTTGTGGAACTGATATTGTACTCGTTAAGTTTTGCTGGATCGAAATTTACAAAGATCTTCTCTTTCTGTTTGCCTGCAACTTTAATTTTCGAAACGGAATTTATTTTACGTATCTGTGCTTCCAGCCGTTCCATCACTGCTTCCAGCTCCCGATAACTTTTTTGGGGAGAGGACATGGTAACCAGCATTGCCGAAGTATCACCAAAATCATTGGTTCCTATGAGAGCCAGAACATCAGCTGGAAGCTTCATCTTCAACTCCGAGAGTCCATGACGCAGTCTGGACCAGAATTGCCCGGCATTTTTAACGTTGTTATTCAGTTCAACATAAATAACCATTTGTCCCTCTTGAGATTGGGACCATGTCTCTGTTTTATCCACCTCTTCATATCCGAATATGTAATTTTCGACTACTGTTGTCAGCTGCTCTTCCACCTCTTTAGATGTGGCTCCGGGAAATACGCCAACAATGAGTCCCTGGCGAATGGTAAACTGGGGAAACTCATCCCTTGGCATGTGAAGCAGGCCGTAAATTCCAAATCCTATCAGTAGCAGAACCATACTTACAACAACCTGTGGAGATTTCATTACGGATTCAATCGGGTTTTTTTGTGATTTCATGGTGTTCCTCCGCTAAAGTTAATTGACCACACGGAACGCAACACTGGTGTTCTCTTTGAGTTTTTGCTGACCGTCTACAACCGCCATCTCACCGGGCCGGACACCTTTTTTAATAGAGATGCTGTTTTTGAAAAATGAGCCTGTAACAACAGTTCTCTTCGAAACCTTTTTTGTTTTTTCATTAACAACAAACAGGTAGGGTTCTTTGGATTCTCTCTTTTGCAATGCCCTCAGGGGAACGAGAGGAAATGTGAGTTCGGGGCTTATTTCCAGCTCCACATCAGCGGCCATGCCTGGTTTAATAAGATAATCTGAATTTTGAATCTCCAGTTTTACTTCATATGTTTTTGACAACGGATTTGCGGATACACCAATTTTTTGAACTTCTGCGGCAAATATCCGGGGCCCTAAAGCTCCGATGTGAACATTTCCTGCAAGCCCTTTTTTTATCTGGCTGATCTCATTTTCAGGAACAGATATTCGAATATCTATGGTGTCTATGTCAACTATCGTTATTACTGGAAGATTGGGACTGACATTGGTTCCAATTTCTATGGATCTGCTGCTGACAGTGCCATCTGCCGGAGCGTAGATGGTGCAGTCATGAACATTCTGTCTGGAAATCTGAATGTATGATTGAGCCTGCTGGAGTTTTGAAACAATTTCTTCCCATTTGATTGCCGGAAGACTGCCTTTGTCGTTTACGGTTTTTAACCGGTTGTAGGCATCCTGAGCCTGATCTCCCATAGCCTGCGCCGCGCGAAGAGTGCTCAGATAGCGGCTCTTGTCAATGACTGCCAGTTTCTGACCCTTTTTTACATAATCTCCTTCGTCCACAAACACTTTTGATATTGTTCCCATTAACTGAAAACTTATTTGGGTCTGCTGATGAGGAGTTGCCATCCCGCTGTATTCGTATTTTGTCATTTCCCCGGGTAAACTGGTTTTCATTACATTCACCTGAACAACTGGAGGTTTTTTATTGTGTTCCGGCATCTCTTTAGAATTCTGCTGACAACAGGCGGCTCCTGTAATTACCGGCAGCAATACAAAAATAAGTTTCCAATGATTGTTCATATGCTCATGCTCCTTTATGTGCTCCATTGTGAAAACGGAGAAAATATTCGTCTCGTTCAGAATTCTGCATATCTGCCAAGTCGGCTTTCAAGCCGGATTTTTACAGAGTCCTGTTACTGGACATACGCAAACCCCATACCAACAATGTGTGTGATGAAAAATGGGGGTTTGGGTTTGTTTGATAAAGGTGGTCGTTATATTTCGCGCTTTTTAAGTGTTTTATTTAACACATGTGCTATATTTAGCTTTGGAGGCGGGAAATATCCACTATCCATTTGTTTTTAAGTTGTATTTAGGATTAATGCGTAGAAAGTAAGGTTTTTATGGAAAGATTGTTAAATTTCACA